>NZ_JAINEZ010000094.1:0-18374 GCF_019873065.1 Sphingobium sp. PNB | reverse complement strand
GCGGCCGAGAACGTCCATAACCCACTACCCGCTTCACGCACACAATCTATCCCTAGTGGGTGTATGCGTCAACCGGATAGGCACGGTTCAAACTTGAGATCAAAGATCCAAGCGAGGAGGTTTAGAAAGACTGTCGCCTGCCAAAAGCAACGTGCTGAGCAAGACGCAGGCGCAATTGCTGCCAAAATTGATGGCAACGTTCGCGGACGTTTACATGCCGCTCGATTGACTTACATTCCCTGCCATGTCCGCGATACCATCCTGGCGTGCCGGCTTCGAGCTGGAAGTCATCCTCGGCGACCTTGGCGAGCCGCGTTTTGCGAGGGAACTGCGCGAGCATGGTCCCATGGACGAGGCTTCAACGGCCTTTTGCCGGGCCTTCGCGACAAAATTGCGGGAACGGACCGGACGTGCCTGGTCTGCCCCATCCCGGCCGCCACTGCGCCCCGGCTTCTATGTCGTCCCTGAGTACGGACTGGACCCACTGAACTGGCCGGAAGACCGCCTCGCCGGCGTCGAACTGCTAACCCCGCCCCTGCCTCTCGACGATGCCGAGACGGTCAGGTCCGAGCTCATCGATGCGATCTACGAGATCGATGGCGGCTTCAATTTCCTCGCTGATGAGCATACCGGCGACTGCGGTTGGCATATCAACATCGATGCCGGTGACGGCTACCGGCTCGATCCGGACCGCTTCATCGTCGGCGTCGATGAACTGCTGCTGCTCGCGCGCAACGATCGGTTGTTCAGCCGCTACACCGGCTTGCAGCGCCACGCCGTCGGCGTGGCGTTGTTGCGGCATCTGGCGCATGATCCGACCGGCAAATTCCTGCTGGGCACGGCGCTCGGCAACCTGCTCGATGACCGGGCGGGGCGCGGCAAGGGGTACGCCGCCAATTTCGCCAAACTGCGCAAGGGCTATGTCGAACTGCGCCATTTCAGCGCGGAGTCGTTCTTCAACGGCCCCCGCCTTACCGAGCAACTCGAGCGAATACCGGCGGCCTTCGAGGTCTGGCCCAGCCACAGCCACCCCTTCGAACAGGCCTTTCGCCGCAAGTTTCTGCTACTTTCGCGATGGCTTGCCCGCGCTCGCGACAAGCTGGCGTGGGATCTGACCCAAGGCCTGGTCGCCGCCGAAGGACTGGTCCATTTCGCCGGGGAGCCGCTCGGACACCTGATGGCCAATGGACTGATCGAGCTCAATCTCTTCGGACATGGCGAGTACGAGTATGTCGCCACCATCCGAGACATTGTCCTCTCCGACATTCCTGAAGCGATCGCCTTGCTCGCTCTCGATCTTGCCGAGCTCCACAAACTTGGCATCCAGCAGCGTGCCAGCAGCAACAGACCCTTCCAGCGTGCGGTGCTCCAATTGGCAGGACACCTTAGGAAGGGGCCCGGTCTTTCGAGTTCCGCACAGCTTGCCGAACTGGCGAATGCCGGAAAGTTGCGCCGCGAGATGCACCCGCAATTCTACGCGAATCCTGAGACATAGCCTACTGGCAGAGCTGGCGTGGCCGATTGCGCTACGCTACCGGCCCTGCGCCGCCTGCCCGCAAGCGCCCAAGCACCCGCGCGGCGGCATTGCTGCCCACAGCAAGTTCGCGCGCATAGCGCAGCGCGGTGTTCGGCGAGGACCAGCGCAGCGCCAGCGCAATGCCGGACCCATCCTCGCCGGCCGCGAACAGGTCTTGCGTGAGCCCGACCCGGAACGAATGCGCGCTCAAGGCACGCACGGTCTCCCCCGCCATGCCGGGCTCGAGCTCGACCAGACCGAGGTCGATCGCCGCGAGGACCCGCCGGCGCAGGATCGCCACCACGCCCTGCCGGGTGAGCGGCTTTTTCCCGATGAAGTGGCGCTGGATCTGTTGCCCCTCGCCATCCGGCTTGGAAGTCAGCACGTTGATCCGCCTAAACACTGGCCCATCGACAATGGCGCTGGCGAGCAGCCAGACCGACAGCCGCGCCATCGTGTCGGGCGAGAGCCAGGCCATGGCCCCCTCGCCCAGCTGATCGGTCTTGGAATGGGCAATATCGAGCCGACCGCTGCCATCGCCAATCTGCGTGAGGTCGGCAACCTCGCTGCCAACCAGTTCGGAAACGCGCAAACCCGCATCATAGGCGAGGCTGAACAGCGCCGTATCGCGCAGACCGATGATGTCGGTGCTGCAGGCTGCGAGCAAGGCCTGGAGCGTCACGCCCTCGGGAGCCCCCTGCCCCTCGCCCATCGCTTGCCCAAGTCGCAGCGGCGCCGCCTGGCGCTGCCGTGCGCGCTTCTGTCGCCCGATAGCCTTCAACGTATCGCGCACCATGCCGGCCTGGGTCGGCAGCGGCTCCCGTCCGCCAAACCCGAGGATGCGGTGCATGCGGGCAATGCTGGCGATCCGGCGCGCGAGCGTCGCCGGCCTCAAAGCAGCGCGCGTGTCCGATCCTTTGGCCAGCCAGCGCAGATAGTGAACCAGGGTTTCCGGCGTGGCGGGGATAGCCATCGGGGCGGGTCGGCGCTTGCCGCACCAGTGCAAGAAACACTTGAGGTCGGCGGTGATCGCGGCCTTGGTCGCGGGCGCCATAGCGGCGGTCGCCGCCTCGAGCGCGAGCGCGCTTGCGGCGCGCGTGTCAATGAGCCCGTCATAGCGGCGCAGCACCAGTTCGACCGCAGAGGGGAACGGTGGATCAGCGTCGACGAGCATAGGAGCAGTTTTCAGCGTTTTTCACGAGGCGATGATGGGCAAAAACGCCATTTCCGGCAAGCCCGGACTTACCATAATGTCCGATTATGGAAAAAGCGGGTGTGGATGCCTATCCGTCATATGCACCTTAACTACATATTAGATTGACAATTGAGATCCAATGCACTGTTATCCCGTGCATGTCAGCGATTTTTTCGAGTGCCATCCTGAACGCCCACGGGGCCGCCCGCGAAGGGCTGGCCCGGGCCGAGGAGAGGCTCGCCCTGTTCCCCGAACCGGCTATCCTGATCGCCCATATTCGCAGCGCCGAGCAGGAGGCGCTGGGCTGGCTCGAAGGCGAAAGCGTCATACCAGAACAGCTCGCCATGAACTACGGCTATGGTCCGCGCGCGTGGCGGCGCTGGCCCTTCACTTTTGTCCAGGCTTTCGAGCGCAAGCCCCCCTGGAGCGCCATTCCCACTGCCGATGCGGTCCGAACCTGGCTCAAGGCCGACGGTCCGGTGATAGAGGGTTGGCCCTCCCCTGCCCCGCTCGAAATCGCCGACACCCGCCTCGAGGGCTGGGCGCGCCAGGCTGCACGCCTGTCGGCGCTCCCCCGCCTGATCGCCAGCGCCGATCTCGCCGCCTCGTTCGCCCGCGCCGCCCCTCTGCCCCACGGCAGCGTCGTGATCGGGGCGATGCTGGCCGACCGCTGTGCGATGGCAAAGGGCAAGCTCACCGCCGGCGGCATTGCCGCGATCGGCCTCAGCCACAACCGCTCCCCCTGGCGCGCGCTGCTGACCGGCGTCACCGACGACGACCTCGACGAATTGACGACCCACGCCCGTGACGAGCGCTGCCGACTCGCCTGGCTCGACGCGCTTGGCGCAGGCGGCACGGCCGTGGTCCGCCTCGACCAGCGGTTGCGCTTGTGGCTGGCGAAGCTTGAGGCCGCCTGTGCCTCGCGGCGCAAGTCATCGCACCTGCGCCCGCTCGTCCTGCTCGCCGGTGCCGGCCCCTCGCTCACCGTCGCGCGCGCAGCCAAGGCCTTGGGGCTATCGCGGCAGGCGACCACTCGGCTCATCGCCGAAGCGTGCAAGGCGCACCTCCTGCGCGAGATCACCCAAGGCAACGCCTTCCGCCGCTATGTCATCGCCGCGTGATGCAGCAAAATCCGTGAAAACTGCGGAAATTTGACTATCTAGCTGACATTATTAGTGAAATTGGATTTCCCCGGAAATGTGCCGTACAGCGCCAAAATAGGCCCCGGATAGGGCACCGGTGCAGCGGCGCGCCGAACGCGCTCTACGAGCCCCTCAGGGCGAAATTTGATGATTGGGCACTGCGGGCGACCTTTCACCCTTCGCTTCGAGCCTGGCGACGGCCAATTCGAGTGCGCGGGCTGTCGGAAGAGCAAATCCCCAGCAGGCCGGATCGAATGGTTCGCTGTCCCAGCGCGGCCGTCGCCGCAGTTCCGCCTGTATCGCAAAATCCCTCGCGAGCCTGAGACTGGCGAGCGCTTCTGCACGGCTCTGCCGCTGTCGGCTCTCTACGCCCAGGGCATGCAAGGCGCGCTGGCACCAGTCAGGTCCGTCGCAGCCAACTCTCGCCAGATAGCTGAACGCGCTCAGCCGCTGCGCTACCGCCTCAAGGCAACGATACCGTCTGCGTAGACGATGACGATGAACCCGGCGAAGCGCTACTGTGAGCATCGCCCTCGACATCGCCGACTTGGGGAGCGGCATGCGGGGCATCTCGGTCCCAGGGCACCCGGGCACAGCGAAGGTCGCGGCAAAGCGGCGCGGCAACTCGCGGTCGTGGCAATGAGCGTGGGCCAGCAGCAGCGTGCGCGCAGGCACGACATGGAGACGGTTCGCGCTGAACTCGCGCATGTAGGCATCGAGCCCGGGCGGCGGACGCTCGGCAGCGCCCTGCCCCAGCAGCTTCAGTGCGGCATGACGGTTGGCGAGCAGACGGGGTTCGGCGAAGCCGAGCAGCTCAAGTGTACGCACTGCCACCGCAGCAAGGCGGCGCAGTGAAGCAAGATCGATCACCCCGTCCGCGCGGCGCGGCACATCGCGCAGATCGACCAGCAAGGCCTGATGCTTGCGGCAGAGCCAGCTTTGCCGAAGCGTCCATTCGCGCTGGATCACCAGCGGCTTGCCTGCCAGGTGGAATTCGAGCCAGCATTGCGGGCAGCCATAATGGCGCCCGCGCGGCGGCAACAGGCACTCGCCGCTGGCCGGAACGAGGGTGGCCTGCACGACGGACACCTCGCACTGCACCGCCCAGGCAAGCCGTTCGATTGCCTGGGCCGCATCCGCGCGCCCGGTGACTTCCTGACCGCCGCCCAGATCGAGGCGGGCTAGCCCCGGCTCCAGGCCAAGAAATTCGAACAGGCCAGCGCGCGTCGTACCGTGGCGTGAGACAAGCCGGTCTAGCCAGGAATCGAAGAATTCCTCGGGCTGCGGCAGAACCCGGTAGGCAAGCGGCGCCGGGTCCCTCCTCCATTCCTCCCGCCTCACCGGTCGATATAGCAGGGAAACAGCCGGGCCGCCTCGTAGACGTCGGAGAATTCGACATGTTCGCGCCCATGCGTGTCCCGCGCGACCCGCTGGCTCCAATGCAGCAGGCGCTTGAAATTGCCCGTCACGCCGTGGCTGGTACGCCAGATGAATTCGGCCATTTCCGGTTCGGCGAAGCGGTCCGGCTCACTCAGGCCAATGCCGCGCGCCAGGACCCGGACCAGCTGCTGCGACGGCTCCCCCGGTGCCCAGGGCGTCAAGCGCAGGATAATCGAGCGATAGGCCAATTCGACATCGTCGCTGAAGATGTCGGCGGCGATGTCGAGCCCAGCCACCACCATGTGGACGTTGCCCTCGCTCATCAGAAACCGGAACGAATCCAGCGCATCGCGCCGCGCCCGTCCGCTAGCCGTCAGCACCGCATGGACATTGTCGATCGCAACCAACCTGGTCGCCTGCTCACCCAGCAGTTCGGCGACCTTGAGGTCGGCAATTTGGTGCGTACGGCGGGTGAGCGGCCAGCCCTGCTTCCATAACAACGCAAGGTTGATCCGCAGCGATGTCGGGTGTGAGGGCACGACCGCACGCAGCATCGGAATGTAGCGTGCATCGCCCCAGTCCGCTGGTTCCGGATAGGCCAGCTCTATCCGCCGGCCCACTTCCTTCAGGATCGATGTCTTGCCCATCCCCGACTGGCCGACCAGGACAACGCAGGTCGGCCGGTCATCCGGATCCTCGCCGGCCAGCCCCACCAGCGTGTTCACGTGCGCGCGTGCTTCGTCGAAATCGATCCAGAAGGCCCGCCGTAGCGAGCCCGCCGACTCTACACCTCGCTTATCGGATTGAGCCATTCCACTTCTCCCAGTTCCTCCAGTGGAAGCCATCTCGTACCGGTTGCAGAAGTGCCTGCTGGCGGCGGCGGTGCGTGCGAAACACCTTCGCGCTCGAGCCGCTTGCGCCCCTGGCGTTGCTGCCTGGTCCGGATCTTCGAGGCCCGCACTTCCTGGCGATTGGCGTAGACGAGCCGGGCAATCTCGGCCTCACCGCCTCCATGGTGATAGGCTGCTCCGCGGCGGCGACGCGCGGTAGCAGCGGCATCCCATTCGAGTTTGCTGACCTGCGGGTACGAACCAACAACCCCTGCCGAGACAAGCGTTTCATCGATCTGCGGATAGACCTCCTGGATCGTGCGTTCGTCGATATGGATCATGATCTTGAGACCAAGCCGGGTCGCAAAGCTTTCGTGCCAGTACCGGCGGTGATCGATCCGCACCCCGCCTGCTGTAATGGTGCGCTCGACCCACGGCAGAAACCGCCGGGTCAATTGCACAACATCGATCCCGAGCGGAACCAGAGCGCCGTGTCCCGCCGATCCGTCCTGCCACATCTGCGCTGGCGCAATTCGCCCCAGCCCCTCATGCGGCGTGTGATGATACCGGCAGATTTCCCGGATGAACCAGCGCTCGAACTCTTCCAGCGTCATGGTGGCGGCCGCTTCGACGTCGTGGCCATCGCGCTTCGTCACGTCACCGCCGGTGGCGCCTGGAAGCAGCAGCATCTTTTCGCACATCGTACCGATCAGACGCTCGATATGGCCCCCGAAATGGGCCGGGCCACGCGGTCGGATGTCCGGATCGATCCCGTAGGCGTGACAGGCACTTCGGAAGACTTCTGCCCGGTGAGAGCCCGCATGGTCGGCATGCAGCCGCTTGAAGAACCCGTGAATCGGGTAGTCTTCATCCATGCCGAGACCCGCCAGCAGCGGCTGCTTGGGGAGCAGCGCATTGGCCACCGCCCGACCGCAGCGGAAGATAGATGGATCCCCAAAACTCACATAGAACCCCAGAATGCAGCGGCTCCAGACCTCGATCAGCAGGGTGACCCACGGCCGCCCCAAGGCCTCGCGGCGCACACTATCGACGAGCATGACGTTGGCCGGCGAGTGATCCATTTGCACGAGGTCCAGGAACCCACGGCTTTGGTATTGGCCCGGATGCGGCTCATATGCCGTTCGCCGCTTCGACCCCATGGTTTTGCGCGCCAGCTGCGGTGAGCTGATGTTGCCAATCAGCCGCTCGATGGTTCGAACGCTCGGGACGTCTCCACTCTCGAACCTGTAATCGCCATTGTCCGCGATGAGCAGGCTGCGAATCTGGTTGGCAGCCTCCCGCACGCTGGGTCGCGGACGATGCAGGAAAATCTCCTCGATCTCCAGGTCGATCGCCGTGAGGATTACGGGCGGCGCATGCCTTGTTCCGGGCTTCGGCCCCTTTGGCCGTGACGCGAGACTCTCCGCGATAGGATGCTCCCGGAACCGGCGGGCAAGTTCGCGAATGCGTCGCTCGCCGAGCCCCGTTTCTTCGCAAATTGTGGCCACCGACGCTGCTGACAGCGGACCCTCAAGCGAAACATGACGCCGGAACACCGCGTACAGATCTGCACCGGCTTTCAGCGCCGCTGCGGAAGGCTTGGCGGCTCGGGGCGGTTTTCGTTCGATCACCGGAATACTCCGACCGATCTGTGGACCGCTTCAGCGTCGTTTATTTTGGCGTAATTGAGAAGCCGAAAATTCCGAGCGCCAAGATATGATGCACTGATTTCACCAGTCTATGACTTTATATCAATAGGTTATGTTGACTGACTGCTTCTTTGTCCCGTGACAGCAAGGCGAATGCGCGCTGGCGCTCGGCCGGCTCGACGGGCTCCTCGCCAGCCTCACCGATATCGAAAAACGGCTGTTCTGCGTAGGGCTGCTGCGGGAGGTGTTGCTTTCATCCCTGGCGCAAGCGGGATTTGCGGACGCCGAACACCGGTTCAACGCCTGGTTCGCCGGGCTCGACCGCGGCCCCCAAGAGACACCCCTCACCGGCTGCTCCGCCTATGCCGTGGTCCGCGCCCTGCTCGGCGAACTCAGCCGTCATCCGTGGGAACCGCTCGCCGATGCCGCGCAGACCATCGCTCTGGCCGCTCGCTTCGGGGCCGACCGCCCGATGCAAGCCGAAGACGCGCTGGCGGAGGAAGCGATCGGCAGGGCGATCACGCTAATGAAACAGGCCGGCGCGGATGACGAGACCCCCCTGCCCTTCGCGGGTCTGGCCCGCCTGCACGCGCTGCTGCGCGCCGATCCGCGGTTCGCGCCGCTGGAGCGCGCGGTGCAAATCCGTTCGTTTGGGAACCGCGCGGTGGCGATCGAGCAGGCCGCCCCGCGCACCCCGCTCTGGGCGGTCGATGCCGCGCTGGGGCGGCTGCTGACCGCGTCCGGCGCGTGGGCCCGCGCCCTCCCCTGCCCCGGCGCGGTGACGGCGCAAACGCTGCAGCCGCAGCTCTGGCCGGGCGAACGCGCCATGCTGGCGGCCCGCAGCCTCCAGCGCAGCGTGACCCGGCTTGCCGAGCTGGTCGCGCAAGCGCCGCGGCGCGCAGCGCTGATGCGCGAGCAGTTGGGGCACCTGCGCTCGAGCGCGCGGGCACCGCAGGTGTGGATCCTGCTCGCTGGTTTTGCGCCACTCGGGCTCGATCAGATCACCTGGGCGTTCGGGATCAGTCGGCGCGGCACCTATGCGATCGGCGACGCCCTTGTGGCGGCGCGCATGGCACGGCGGGAGACGGTCAAGGGGAAGGTCCTGCTGGTCGCCGAAGAACCGGGAAGGGATTGGCAGCCGGCGTCTTTGGACCAGGCTACCGCCCTCCCCCATGCGGCTCTTGCCGAGTTCGACGCGGCGATGGGCGAGATCGACCGGCTGCTCGCCGGCAGTTCTGGCCATCCCTGACGCGGCCTCGCGCGCGTTAGGCGTGTATGAAAACTGATCTCTTCTTGACGTTATGTACAGATATCATACATAGACAGAGAAAGAAGGAGATGGCCAATGGCCACAACTGCCCATTCCGGCGTCCCCGCCAAAGCGCCCAGCCGCAAGGATCTGAGCGGTCCGGCGCTGCGCACCTTTTTCCGCATTGCCGACGCCTGGGACCTCAAGGAAGCCGAGCAGATGAAGCTTCTCGGGCTCGACAGCCGCTCGACCTTCCAGACCTGGAAGCGCGGCGCGGTCGCGGCGATTCCCAAGGATGCGCTGGAGCGCATCTCCTATGTCATGGGGATCTACAAGGGGCTGAAGATGCTCCTGCCCCGTACCGCCAACGAATGGGTACGCAAACCCAATGAGGCGCCGCTGTTCGCCGGACGCCCGGCGATCGAGCGGATGGCCTCGGGCAATGTCGCCGATCTCTACGTGGTGCGTCAATATATCGACGCGCAGCGCGGCTGATGGATGCCATTGCGACGACGCAAGTGCGGTGGCAACCGTGCTACCGGATCGTCGCAAGCCGGTTCCCGCCCATATCGCTGTTTGAGGATGTCGCGGATCCGGCCGACCTGGAAGCGGTCTATGCGATCGAGGCGATGACCAACGACCGGCTTCGCGACGAGGTCGGGGACCTCGCCCTCGTCCCACCGGAGGACCGCGTATCGGGACCCGGAACATCGGCGATCATGGCAGCGTTCACCCACCTAAATCCCGATGGCAGCCGGTTCTGTGACGGCAGTATCGGGCTGTTCTACGCTGCCAGCACCATCGAGACTGCGGTTGCCGAGACGCGCCATCACCGAACCCGCTTCATGGCGTACACCCACGAACCGGCGCAGGAACTCGACATGCGCGTCTACGCGGTCGACCTGGACGCCATGCTCCACGATATTCGCGGCCTGCGCGATGAACGCCCTGCCCTCTACGCCCCGGACAGCTATGCCGCCGGCCAGGCGCTTGGCCGGCACCTGCGTGAGCAAGGTTCGGATGGCATCGTGTACCAAAGCGTGCGCGACGCCGACGGCGAGTGCGCCGCGGTGTTCCGCCCTCGCCTACTCGCCAACAGCCGACAGGAGCGGCACCTGTGCTACGTTTGGGATGGCCGGGCGATTGTCACCGTCTACGAGAAGAAGACATTCGCCTAAAGGTCCTGCGGACAAGCTAACCTTTCGGCCTTGAGTGACGCCTGTCAGGAATAGACCCCGGCAGCCATACGATCGAGATCTTCCATGACGATATCGATATCGCCATTCGCAACCAATTCCGCGGCCGTTTTCCCAACTCCAGAAATGGGTTGATGCTTGAACCAGATAACCGCCTTGCCTTCTTCGCCTGCAAGTTCTGCCGCTCGCGTTATAACTCGGGCTATTTCCTCCAGTTTAATCTGCACGGTCGGGGCGGAGGGATACAGAGTCATGGCCTTAGGATCCAGGCGAGCAACGCGAGCCAAATGCGCCATGGAGAAGCGCAGGCGCTCCGCCAGACGACGGGGCGAGATGATCTCATTCTCGCGAATGTCATCCTGGAAGGCTGCAGTCATAGGGCAGTCCATATTCAACATGTGAAGACAAAACTCTCACGTCTCAGAACCGCTGAAGATTGTCCTAGCTCCAATGCTGATCGAGCAGCGCTTTCAACGCGGCCTCCGCTTCAGCCCGCGTACCACCGGCATGCGGGAGCAAGGTAAGTTTGAGACCCTTACGATCCACCGCCTCCACTTTCAGCAATGGTTTCCCCCCTTCGGACACGATCGTTTCCGGCTTTCCTGACTTCTTGGGGGATCCTGACCTCTTGGGGGGATCGGCGGCCAGAGCGAGCGCGCGTATGATATCGGGGACCGGCATCGGTGCTGCGCGATCGGACTGCACCTGAGCGAGACGTCCCGCCTCGGCGAACACACGCTGCCGCCGATCCTCCGGTTTCAAGAGAGGCTTGATCGCGGTGACATGCTTGATCCTGAGATCCTGCGGAAGGGCGAAGGCCGCCATCAGTTCCGCCGGCAGCCGGGCAAGGTCGAGATAGCGGCTGAGCCAGCTTTCCGTGACATTGATCCGCTCGGCCATCACCTTCTGGCGCCCCTCATAATAGGCGTCGAGCGCGCGCAGATAGTCGCGCGCGCGCTCCAGATCGGTGAGATCGTCGCGCGCCCGATTCTCGAGGTCAGCGAGACGGAAGGCCTCCTCGTCGGTAAGGCTACGGATATCGACGAGAAAGCGGAAATCCGGATAGTTGTGGGCGCGCAGCCAACTGATCGTCCAATGCCGGCGCGCGCCGCAAATCACCTCGAAATCGAAGGCAGGATCGTCCTTCACGCGGCGAACGATGGCGGGCATTTCTTGCTTGCCCTGCGCCTTGATGCTCTCGATGAGGTCGGCGCACCGCTCCTCATTGAGGAGCGCATATTCGCGGTTATGCCCCGCCCACATTCGGCAGCGCGCGGGATCGACAAGCTCATGGGTGCGCGAGACGACGCTGCCCGTCGCCAATTCGGCAAGCCGGCTTTCCCGGCCCGCCAGCACGCTCGCACCGATGCCAGGGCGCCGCGCCGCTGGGGCTTGCGCCCCCGGGTCGATTCCGGCGACCAGATCAGCCGCGAAGTTGGCGTTCTTCTTGCTCATCATCCACCCCTTCTACCCGGAATTGCACCGGTGCAATTTTGCTCGCATCAGGCGAGTCCTTCCTTGCGAAGCCGCGTCAAATGGCTCGGCCACATCGACCGAATGTCGACCTCAATTTCACTGTTCACGCCATCAAGATAGGCAAGGCAGCGGTTGCGCACCGCCGAACTGGTGACCGGGCCGTCCAGCTCGTAGACGGTCATCAGCCGCGCCGTTGCATTGTCGATTTCGGCCGAATCCTTGAGCGGCGTACGGACGATCGCGTGACCGAAAAGGGTCCGCATCAGGTTCAGCAGTTCCTTCTGCATCGACTTATTCTCATCGACCTTGGACGCCACAAAGCGCAGGAACTGCAGCGACGGCGCCAAGCCGCGATCGGCCAGCGTCTCTATGGTCTCATCGAGCATGGCGAGGAAGGCCGCAGTCGACGAGAAGTCCATCACCGTCGGCGGAACCGGCACCACAAGCGCATTGGCTGCGCGCAGCACCGAAAGCGAGATCGCGCCAAGCGCCGGAGGCGGATCGAGAACCACCACATCGAACCGATCGGCAATGCTCGCGATGCCTTGCGCCATGCGGTCGATCAGGTTCCCCTGCCCCCGCGCCATGCGCGCTGCGATTTCATATTCCGACTGGAACAGCCGCAGATTGGCCGGAACAAGCTCGAGGCCGTCGAAGTGGGTCTTGCGCAGGGCATAGTCGAGCGACTCCATGTCGTCGTGCCGCAGGAATGGATAGAGCGTGTCCTCCTCGGTCAGGTCGAGGTCGGGCACATAGCCGAATAGCGTGGTTGCCGACGCTTGGCTGTCGCAATCGATGAGAGCCACCCGGTACCCCTTGATCGCGAGATATTGGGCCAGGTGCACCGACAGAGTCGATTTCCCCACCCCGCCCTTGAAGTTCTGCACCGCGATAACGCAGCAGGGATCGGTTGCGGCCCGCCAGGGCCGGGTGCCGAACAGTCCGCGCATGTCGTTGAGCTGCGCCAGGGTATAGCCGACACGCCGATTATTCTCGGTTCGCGGAGGCGGCGGCAAGCGGCCGTCCTTCTCGGCCTCGCGAATGGCCGCCGCGGTTCGGCCGACCAGTTCCGCGGCCTTGCCAATCGGGAACGTCGGCTCGCGCCGCTCGTCCGCCCGGGCACTCCGCGCGGAGTCGCGGAGCCGCTCGAGGACAGAGCTGGTCCGTTGTGCGAGCGTCGAGACGGACAGCAGGTCCTGCGTGCCCTCAATGTCGAGTGATGCAGCCAAGAGAGGCCCCCTTGCGAAACTAGAGGGGGCATAGCTCAATTTGCACTTTTAGGTCAATCGAAGGCTGATTTTCGCAAGTCGGCCCAGCCCGAAGGGCGAAACTTGCCCAATCTGCGCCGCAGACCTTTTGCGCCCCCTCGCAACCTGACCCCTTGGGGGCAGTTCATCCCGAAATTGCACCGGTGCAATTTCGGCTCAGGGGCGCCCGCGTCGTGCCAGGAAACTCTCGCAGAAGCCGGTCCAGGATGCGATCAGCTTGGCGCCCTTGAGCTTCGCCAGCCTTTCGCCCATCTGCGCGCGATAGGCATCGGCAATGAGATCGATGTCCCAACCGCCGCCAGCCGAACGGCCGATGGCCGCGAGCGTGTCCGAGCCAAAGCGGATCGTGCCGTTCGGGAAGGTGACCTCCCCTGCCCCAGCCTTATCCTTTGACACCAAGGCCGCCACCGCCGCCTGTGTGACAGCCTCGACGGCAACGGTCTCCACCTCGTCCTCGCGCCGCGCCTTTCTGCCCGCAGAGTGCCGACCGATCTCATCCACGGTCGCGATTTGGGCCGGAGCATCCTTGGGCTCAAAGCGGAATTCGATTTCGGTGACAGTTCTGCCCTGGCGGATCTCCCGCCACTCCACGCGAAAATGGGCGAGCTGGTCGATTTCGGCCTTCGCCTTTTCGAGAACTTTGCGGCGCAGCTGCGCGAAATCCTTGTAGACGTCCGGCGCGATGCCGAGCAGCGCACGCAGCGCCGTCATGTCGCCCTTCCAGAGCGACTGGCGCCTATGCAGCCTCAGCGCCCCGATCTCGTACAGCTTGAGCGCATAGGTTGATCGGAAGCCGAGCACCGCCTGGCGGTTCAGGACCGCATAGGTCTCCGATTCCTGGATCAGCTTTCGGGCTTCGGGCGTGAACTCCCACTCGATCCACCCAGCGTCCGCGCCCTCTTCGTCTTCCGCTTCTTCGCGCGACGACGAGATAAGCGAAAAGCGCAGCGTCGCCTTCTTGCCGCGCCAGGACTTGTCGTCGACCGCGAAAAGCGTGCGGTGCAATTCCTCAAGCATATCCGAGATGCGCTCATTGCCCTTGTGGCCGCGGCGAATGTCCGCCTTTCGCATCTTGTGCGGGCGGTCCTCCCAGGCATCACCGCCCGCGGTCAAAATCATCAGCGCAAGCAAACGCGAAGCAGTCAGGCTAAGCGACTGGCCTTTGACGAACTTGACCTCGACGATGCTGCCGGGCTTGGCGAACTCGTCACCGCCCTTTGCCTGCAGGGCGGCAGCCACCCGCATCGCCCGTCCCGGAGAAGCGTCATCGCCGGTGGGGGAGGGCGTTACAGCGTGATCTAGGGCTTGCTCGTCATCCATGCCATGAAGTCTGCGCCGATTCGTCCAGCGTGGGAGAAAATCTGCCTGACCTGTCCTTACGCGTCAAGTCAGGGCAGGATAGACACCGGATTCGGCCCCCAAGAAGTCAGGATGGAACTTCGCTCCGAAGCAGCAAACCATGAGGAAGTGCGGCGAGTCGCGTTTCCAAGCGCCCGGACCCGCGCAAACGGCAGCGCGGACGCCGAAGAAAGTCCCTGACGAACGCTATGGCGAGCGAATCACTCCAGCAGGAAGCTGTCCCCCATACGGTCAGGAAGGCCCCAGCAGGTCAGGTTGCATCCCCCGATCGGTCAGGGAAGCGCCCCCGGAAGGGCAGGCAAAATCCCCCGTCCGGTCAGGATAAGCTTGCTCAAACCCGCAGAAATGCTGTGCTTTCGGCCTCCTGAATCTGAATCCTTTTGAATCGGAAAAGCTTCCGCTGCGAGCAGCGGCGTTTTGATTCTTTTTATTTTGAGAAAGAGATCGGCGTCGCGCCTGATGCAATCGTTCAATCCCCCCGCCTGGAGGGATACGCGAAGTTAGCCGCCTACGATAGGCTGCCGGCCAAATGACCTTGCGCATGGAGGGTGCATGATCAACTTCGCCAAGTTCGAGATCATCGGCCGGATCGGGGAAATCGACGCGCGGCCGAAAGTCACCCTGCTGTCGGTCTGCGCGAATTATCGCCGCAAGGGTGACGATAACGAATGGCAGGAAGACAGCCACTGGAACCGGGTCAGCGTGTTCAGCGAAGGCCAGCGGAAACATATCGCGGACCGGGCTCAGGTTGGGGATCTCGTGCGCATAGCCGGGCGGCTCAAGGACAGCTCCTATGAACGCGACGGCGCGACGCACTACACAACCGATCGCATCGTCGAGGAATTCGGGATCCTGGCACCCAAAGGCATGCCGGGGTGAAATACCGGGGAGGGGAGGGCGCAATCAGCAGCGGCGCTCCACCACTTCCAAGGATTAGTCGATGCCCATAGCTGCTCCCCATCGCGCCAAAGCCATTGTCGAAGCCCTGGGTGGGATCTGGCGCGGTACGCGCGGCGAATGCCGGTGCCCGGCACATGACGATCATGGTCCCAGCCTGTCGGTACGCCTGGGCGAGCGGGCGATCCTGTTCCACTGCTTTGCCGGCTGCGACACGCGCGATGTTCTGGCTGCTTTGCGCCGGCGCAAACTTCACGATGCGGAGCCGCTCACAATGCCGCGCCCGAAGGCGGCCGCGGACCATCGCGCTCTTGCACTTCGCCTATGGAAGGCGAGCCAGCCCATCGCTGGCTCGCCAGCGGCCGACTATCTGGCGGCGCGCGGTCTGCCGCCTCCCTATCCGCGTTGCCTGCGCTACAATCCGCGCACCATCGTCGGGGCCGGTGAGCGCCGCCGGTTCTTTCCGGCGATGATCGCCGCGGTCGAGAATGATCTGGGGGTTGTCGCCGTCCAGCGGACCTGCCTCGATCTCGCCGACATCCTGCACAAACCCATGCCAAAGCCGAAGATTGCCCTTGGCCTTCTCGGCGACGCGGCCATTCGTCTGGCGCCGGCCGGCGAGGAGCTTGGCCTTGCCGAAGGCATCGAGGACGCCCTTTCAGCAATGGCCTGGTTCGGAACGCCCACCTGGGCGCTGGGCGGGGTCGAACGCCTTGGGCTTGTCGCCATCCCCGAACGGGTCAAGCGTATCATCGTCTATGGCGATCGCGGTGCCGCCGCTGCCGCCATGCTCAAAAAAGCCCGCCCCCATCTCACAGCCAATGGACGCGAACTGGTGCTCCGGCTGCCGGAACGGCACGCGGACTGGAATGATGCTTGGCGTGTCCGCCGGGCCGCCGAGGCGGCCTGAAAGGGGAGGGAGCCTTCCGGCTGATGACCTGGCGCTGATGCCAGGTGTCAGACCTGGAGATGCCCCATGGCCACACACCCCCTCGCGCTCACGCTGCCGCTCGATGATCCCGCCCGTACCGCTGCTCAAGGCATAGCCGACCGGCTGTCCGAAGGATGTCCGGTTGCACGTAACGACCTCCTTGCCGAAATGACCTCCGCTTTCGGTGGCTCGAGCGCCGATGGCCTGTGGTCATTGCGCGACGCCTACGATGTGCTCGAACTCGCGCAGGTCCTCCATCTGAAGAACGCGACGCTCCCGGCAGATGCGAATGCGCGGCTCGCCCAGCTGATCGCTATGACGGCGGCGCTTCCCACGCAAAGCGTGCGTAGCGAAACGCAGATCGCGTTCCAGCAATTCTCGACACCGGCGCCGATCGGCTTCCTTGCCGCCAAGGCAGCCGCGATCACGGCACACGATATCGTGCTCGAGCCCTCGGCCGGGACCGGCCTCCTGGCCGTACACGCCCATCTCGCCGGCGCGCGCCTCCTTCTCAATGATATCGATGCCTGGCGCACGCGTTTGCTGCGTCACGCCTTTCCCGAAGGCAGGCTGAGCACGCATGATGGCGAACTGATCGACGATATGCTCGATCCGCAACTGGTGCCGAGCGTCGTGCTCCTCAATCCGCCCTTCTCGCGAAGCCAGGGGCGCGCGCGCGATCGCCATGCCGCGCTTCGCCATTTGCGCTCCGCGCTGTTGCGGCTTGCTCCAGGCGGGCGCTGCGCCGTTATTCTCCCCGACCGCATCGAGACGGAGGACGCGGATTGGCTGCACGCCACTGCGGGCGCGCATGCCCGGCTGCATCTCGACCTGCCGCCCGATGCCTATGCCAAGCACGGCACCGGCCAGGCAGTCCAGCTCATACTCCTCGAAAAGGACGGGGCAGGGGGCTCGGTCCCGCGCCAGACCTGCACGACGCTCGGCGCTGCGCTTGCGGCCATCGATGCGATGGCGACCCCATGCGCGCCGCAGCCGCAGCCGATCTCCCGCCCCAGCGGATTGTTCCGGGGCCTCACGCGGCGGACCCGCCCCGTCTGCTCGCGTGCGGCGGTGACCCTGCCCACGACCCGCGCGGTCGCCTATCACCGTCTCGACGCGCCCGCACCCGCGGGCGAACCGCAAGGGATTTACCTGCCCTATCGGCCGAGCCGTCTGCTGATTGCCGATGCTCGTGAGCACCCAAGCGCGCTGGTCGAATCGCAGGCAATGGGATCGATTGCCGCACCCCCGGTCGCTTATGAACCCGTGCTGCCGGCCAGGATCCTGGACGACGGCCTGCTCTCGGACGCGCAGCTCGAAACGCTGATCTACGCTGGCGCGGCGTTCGAGCGCGATCTTCCCGGGCGGTTCATATCCAGCGAGGAGGGTCTTTCGCTGTCGCCGGCAGAGGCCGGTAACGCCTATCGGACCGGCTTTTTCCTTGGCGATGGCACGGGCGCCGGCAAGGGGCGGCAGGTGGCAGGCGTCATCCTCGACCAGTGGTTGCGTGGCAACCGCCGCCACCTCTGGATATCCAAGAGCGAGACGCTGGTCGAAGACGCTCGCCGGGACTGGTCGGCGCTTGGCGGCTTGCCGCTCGACATCCAGCATCTCAACCAGTGGAAGCTCGGCACCCCGATCGCGCTGGGCGATGGGATCCTCTTCCTGACCTATGCCACCCTGCGCTCCAACCGCGGCGACAGGGGCACGCGGCTGCGCCAGCTGATCGAATGGATGGGTGAGGATTTCAGCGGCGTCATCGTTTTCGACGAGGCGCATGAAATGGCCGGGGTGGCGGGCGGCGAGGGCCGGTTCGGCGCCACGAAAGGGTCCGAGCAGGGCATCGCCGGCGTCCGCCTGCAAAATCTCGCTCCGCGCGCCCGGATTCTCTACGCCTCGGCGACGGGCGCCTCGGACGTCAACAATCTTGCCTATGCGACACGCCTCGGATTGTGGGGACCGCAGACGGCCTTCGCCGACCGGCGGGCCTTCGTGGAATCCCTGCGCCGAGGCGGCATCGCGGCGATGGAGTTGATCGCCCGCGACCTCAAAGCGCAGGGCCTCTATGCCGCGCGGGCGCTCAGCTTCGCCGGCGTCGAATATGACATCCTCGAGCATCGGCTCAGCGAAGAACAGATCGCCGTCTACAATGCCTATGCCGATGCCTGGCAGGTGTTATGCGCAGCTCGCCATAACAGCGTTTATCGCGAGGAAGCGGTAATGCGGAGGAGCGCGGCGTAACCGGCGAATTCCCATGATAGTGTGCGCAGTTGCTGCGCATTATAT
>NZ_JAINEZ010000093.1:0-19296 GCF_019873065.1 Sphingobium sp. PNB | reverse complement strand
GCCTGATAGCCGGTCGCCATGTCGTTTGCGCCAGTGCCGTCCCAACCGGAAATGTCGAGGACATTGGCCTCGCGAGAACCCAGAGCGCCTTGCAGGACGGCAGGCGTTACAGCCGCGTTCGCCGTAGCGGCCACTTCCTCTATCGCCGCCTCGCTCTCCTGAAACCACTGCTTGGCCGTCCCGTTGTCCGATAGGATGGAGCCGGGGGTGGTGCCCATGTTGGATTCGGTCGCGGCTACACCCACGGCGGTTGCGTTGACCTTGGTTGCCGCGTTCCCGGTCGTGTTCTCGACGGCCGTTTCCACCGCTTGCAGAGCAGCCTTGACCGTCGAATTGTCGGGGATGGTCGAGCCGGCGAAAGTGCCCAGATTGGTGGCCGTCCGCGCCACACCGGTCAAGGTCGCCTTGGCCGCCAGTTCAGCATCGACGGTTAGGCCTGACGATGCCCCAGTTTTGCTTGCGGCATCGCTCAGGATAGACGTTCGCACCCAAACTTTGGTAGGGTCATAGACGGAACGGATATAGTTGACCTTGCCGCTGTCAGCCGCAACCTGCGCGGTGAAGTCGACATAATCGCGCGTGGTGAAGGTGCCGGCCTTGCCGACTTCAGCCAGAATCGCGCTGACGTTCGAGACATCCGCGCTCTCAATCTCCGCTGTTGTATTGTACGTGCTGTTCGCGGGACCGGAAGGGCCAACCTCTGCCGGTCGGAAATCGGGAATGGTCTTTTCTACGACATCGCCAACGAGAAATTCCAGGGTATACTCCCCGGAATCGATGTAGAACGAATACATCCCATCCGCATCGGTGACGCAGTAATTCGGTGGACTAAATGCCGTGCCTGACTGATCCGCATAGATCGGCGCGATGGTGTCGGTATCATCGAATTTCGCGCGGACCTGCACTCCAGCCATGGGAACGCCCGTGCGGCGGTTGTCGACCAGATCGAAGACGTGGAATAGCGGCATCGTCAGTACCCCACCGCAATCCACCAAGCCGTGCAGGCGTTGCTGGCGTTGTAGATGGTGAAGCCAGACGCGGTAGCGCTCTGGACCGCAGGATTATTGTCTTGGGCGCTGGTGGAAAACTCACCCACGCCGGAGATAATCGGCCACGATGCATTCGGGAATGCGGCCGGATAGCCGATTGAGGTCGCGCCGTTACCGCTGACGACCTGATTGCCCCACGCCACCTGAAAATAGGAGGATGCGCCGACCTGAAACCGGACATAGCCGGGATTGCCAAGAGACAGCCCGGCAACCCGGACCGCCCCAAGCGTGAGGCATGCGGTCGCGGCGTCCCCATCGTCCAGCAGCGTTCGCATGAAGGCGGTCAGCGCCGTCTGCGCGAATGCGTCGGCACCGGTTGCGTAGATAAGTTGATCTGCGGAGGTGGTCAGCGCGGCAAGGGCGGTCAGCAACCCGTCTTTCGGCTGATAGGCGGCTGGGAGACTATCCACGAACGCCTTGACCTGAGCCATGATCTCGCGGCCCATGTTGTTCATGTTCGCAGCAGGGCAGCCTTCCGCGATGTTGACGGGGCCTACCGAGGTGTTTGCCGCTGGATCGGTACTCCAGTCCGAAACTGCCATGCTTCATTCCTAATCCGGCGAGAGGCGGTGTTTCCGCAGCGATCTCGCAATGTTGGGATTAGGGATGGTTGGCGCGCGGCCAATGGCGGCGGCTCAGTTCCCGAGTGATGGCGATAATGTAGCAGAATCGCGGGGATAGGGAAGGGGAGAAATGGCGGCCCGAAGGCCGCCGGTCGACGGTTGTTAAGTCGCAGCGCCCAAGATCGTCAGCACTTGGCGAGCTAGCCTTTCCGATGTTGAGTGGCCGTGGATCACGTCCTCAAGCCTGCCGTTGCATATCGAGTGAATGCAGCGCGCCTTGATCTTGGCAGTTTCAGGGGTGGCCGGAAGTGCAGCGATTTCTTTCCAGAGGCGGGATGATTCCACCTCCCACCGGTTCCATTCTTCGTCCGGAACGTCGCTGTTTTCCAACTGCGCCGTCCAGAGGTCGAGTTCGTAAAGGCGCTGCATATAATCCGGAGCGGGTGCTGCGATGGCAGGAGCCGCGATAACAACCGGCGCCAGTGCAGCAGCGGCTAGGAACGAACGGCGCGATGATGTATGAGGCTGTGTAGCCATGGTCGATCTCCTGTTCAGATCGATTGAGGGTTAGGAGCGGCGCCGGGGGTCAAGACCGGCGCCGTTCTGTTTTTAGTGGTCGGTGCGATCAGGGGTGACGGTGATCGTCACACTGCCGGGCGGGACGCTGCTGAACATGTCGCGCTGGCGCATCCAGTCAGGCAGAAGCTCGACAGGCGGCATGGGGAAACCAAGCCGCTCCAGCATCCAAGCGCCCGCCGATGGGGTCATGGTGCTGGTGTAAAGCTTTACCTCCGCGATTTTGACCCGCATCTCCTCCATGCTCCATTCGTCATGGGTCTTGGTGTTGAACGGCGGGTCAAGCCGGGATTGCTGCGCGATAGAGGCGCGGCCGACTTCATATTCATCGAAGCGGTGGATGATTTCGATGGTGATGTCGGTTGCTTCCGGGGTTTCGGACTTGGCCGTGATGAAAATCGCCTGCTTGCGGTTCAGGTAATATTCCATCGTGGGACGACCGCGCCCGCTCGCATGATTTTGCGACACCATGGCGCAAATTCCCATGCGCTCAAGTTCCGGCTTCCAGCGGGTGATGAGCTTGCGAATGTCACGGGGGCGCTCAAAGCCCAGCCGCTTCGCAAGATCGGTGTCGAGAATTCTGAACTCGCCATCGATCAGCGCAGGTGTTAAAAGCACTTCTGTCATTCGGATTTCCTTCTGTTTGATAAGGCGTCGGGTGCTTTCTCAGGGCTGACCCGACGCCGTTTTCTCTGCGGCAATTCCTTGTTCCAAAATCGCCACCATCTGACCGTTCATTGAGCGGTGCCGAGCGATGGCTAATTTTCTCAATTCATCACGCAAGCCATCAGGAAGGCGCACGACAAATTTGTCAGAAGTGCGGCTTGTAGCTGTCATTCCAATTCACCTCCTTTCGTGTGATGGCCACAGTAGTACAGTGCCACTAATGGCACGTCAATAGCATGGCCATCAAAAAGCTAAATTTTATTTTGGCGATGATTGCGCTACGGCTTCGCCATGACGATTCCGCCGCCGAGCCGCACTGCCGACAAATTCATTGTTCGCCTTCCTGATGGGATGCGGGACAAGCTCCAAGCCCGCGCTGAAGCGAATGGAAGGAGTATGAACTCTGAGGTGGTTTCTATCCTTTCGCTGGCCCTGGGAGCGGCCGAGACACAGGAAATAGATGAGCTACGAATAAGGCTAACGATGTTGAACGATCGGATGAATATTGCTGCGCAGCAGATTGACGCCATTGCCCAAGAGAAGCGCCGGATCGAGCAGGAAATCGCCGTCCGCGAGGCTATGCTGAAGGATGGCAGGGCCGAATGAAAGATATGCGCACCGTCCGCTGGAACGAGAAGATCAAGCGCGGCTCAACGTTGGTTGGTAATGGCGGCCTGACGCTGCTGGGTGCCGGATTGGCGCGTCTTTTTCTGGTCATGACGGACCTCACTGCCGCCATATGGATTTTGTTAGGCGTGGCCCTTATATTCGTGGCCGTGCAGATGAACGACCTGATCGATTCGGAGGACGAGATATGACCTTAGCAGAAATGGCCCCTGCCATTGTGGCGGTCGTCGTTACCGGCGGTCTGTACCTGTATCTCTGGAATGGTAGCCGCAGAGCGCGTGAGGCACGGGAGCATCGGCATATCCACCCCGCCGAATAGGGCCTGACTCGACTCCCGTTTGCTCCTCTGCCGTAATGGCGGGGCGATTCGGGGGTGATTTATGTCAGAACAGCAGATTGCGAATGCGATCAGGCACAAGCTGGTCTTGTCGTTTATCTACAAGAACGAGATGCGGACTATCGAACCCCATCTTCTGGGCTATGACCGTGACGGCCAGCTAACCTTGAGCGCATGGCAGACAAGCGGGCTAAAGCCGGGGTGGCGAGATTTTCATGTAGAAAAACTGCGCGCCATGTCCACAACTGGACAAACCTTCGCCATGCCGAGGAAGGGCTATAACCCGATGGATACGACCCTGACCCGCGTGGTTTGCCGTCTATGAAGCCGCCGCAGTTGCACTGGCGCGGCCAGCGGGCGGGGCCGCTGTGAAGCGCGCAGTCGGACCAATGCTCAGGCATTTGTCGTTTCCTTTCAGATAGGCTAGGGGTGGGGCGTGGACATCAACTGGCAGATAGTCGCCGCGTCAGCGGGATTTGCGGGCATGCGCGCCCTCATGTTCGAATATCGGGACTGGAAAGGCCGCCGCACGGAAATCCCGCTCGACTGGAACCCGCGCACGCAGACATACGAACCCGACCTTAAGCTGCGCCGATGGGAGCGCTTCGGGAAGATCGCGGCATGGGGGTTGTGGGGCGGCCTGCTAATCACAGGCATCATGATCGTCAACTCCTACTGACCCCCATAATATTGCAGCGCTAAGGCATTCCCAAACATGCCAGGGATGCGGGCGCGATTGACCATGATGTCCCCGACCCGTTCAACCGCAGCCGGCCGTGGCGCCAGAAAGAACGTCTCTGCTGCCTGACGCCCCGTGTCCGAATATAGCGGCGCATTGATCGCATTCCGCACGGCATCGCGAATAGGCCCGCTGGCGCGACCGGCTGTCCCACTGTCCGGGATTGTCGATGGCAAAACCTGTTGTCCCGCCCGCGACAGTTCGAAGAAGGGTCGATCAGTCGTGGACTGCCTGCCACCGAAACGGCGGGCATTGGCATATGCCGCGTTCGTTAGTTGGGCAGGGGTGAACAGGCCAAGGCCGGTGTTGCGCGCTGCGCCCACTGCATCCTCCAGCACCCGTCCGCCGCGATATGCGCCATTGGCGGCGCGGAAGGCATCAATCGTGCCAGGGCTTTGGCGTTCTACCAGCCCTTCAATCGCCGCTAATGCGTCGGACAGGGTATTCGCTGCGTCTGGTCCAACTGCGTCTTGCGAGTTGCCGAAACGAGTTCCGCGCCGCGTCAACTCTTGGCTGGCCTGCTGCATACCGCGACCGCTCATCGTTCCGTTCGGACTGATGAAAGGCTCTATGCTGCGCTGAATGGAGTATTCTGCCTGATCCCCGATAGCGGGAAGGCCGCGAGCATCAGAAAGGCTACGCCCCAGATCGGTGACAAACTGTGGGTCATTGGCATCGAATGTGCGGCCACCCAACGCCGCGTCATATCCGCGACCGACAGCCCCGCGCGTTGCTTCGACCGCCTCCTCTCCCAGCAGACCGGGCGGGATTTGCTCTCCGATAGGTTCCAGATTTTGCCGGAAACCGGCAGCATTGAAACCCTCTAGCCCTTGGCGGCGCAGTTCACCGATGCGATCTCCGATGCCTTGAAACCCAGAAAGGCGATCTTCCCTTGTCTTCAGACGACCGCCAGCAGCCTGCCCCGGCGTCAGCGGCACTCCCTGCTCGCGGAGATAGCGCGCCGCGTCCGAAGTCGCGCCACGAGCGCCGCGAAACGCCATGCCCAGACCGCGAAATGCCCCACGGCCAGCAGCACCTCCAGCCGCCCCTTCCAGCGCGCCAGTAAAGCCGCCCCACAGGCGATTGTCGTTATTCTCGCCAGCACCATAGAGTCCGCCGTAAAGTGCGTCTTCGGCAAGAAGGCGGGGAGCGAGGGTGGAAGCCTCTGCCGCGCCACCGATACCGAGCCGCGAGAGCGCTGCGCCGGGCGCGGCGAGCGCCAGTGCGCCCCCCGAGACATTGCCAATCAGATTTGCATTAGGATTGGCCTGCGCAAGGAGGCCCTTCTTGGCATTAAAAGCGTCGCGCGCCTGCGTGTAATCACCGCCTCCAAGCGCAGAAAGGCCGCCAACAAGTTCATCGGAGAACCCAGCTGACAATCCGTTTGCCGCTCCACTGAAATAGGACCCGACCGGCGAAGCGGACAGCGCCCCGAAGGCATTGGGATTAGCCGTCCGCATCAGGTCTACGGACACATCGCCCCGGTATGGCTTGCCACGCTCAGACGGGTTCTCCCGGATGAACTGTGTGGCGGCATCCAACCCCTGCGTCTGACTGTCATCGACCCCCTTGGAGCGCAGATAATTGCGGATTTCCTCGACGGGGCGCCCCATGCCGATGAGCGCGCGAACCTCATCGTTCACGCCCTTTAGTGCCGGATTCGGTCCGACATTGCCGCCGCTGGGATCAACCTCCAAGGGAGAGTTGCCCGTGCCGATCTTCGGCGGTCCGGCAACAATCCCATAGCGCTCCGCAACCTTCGGATCGCGATAGTCCTCGCCATTGGAGAGAGCCATCACGTTTCGATAGTGCTTCTCGACATTGTTCAGGCTCTCCATGAGCCTTGCCGGGTCCTGCGTCTGCCCCAAGGCTGCAACACTGTCGCGAAGGAGCGCGCCTTCCTTCTCGGTCAGAGAGCCAAGGCCCGATGCACCGGTAGGGGATGCCTGCTTGAGCTGCGCCAGCTTATCCAGCGTCAGGCGCGATGCGATCGTATTGAGCGAGCCACTGAGATTGATCGCAGACTGCGGCTGGAACATTTCAGGCAGGCGCGCCCAATAACCTGCAGCGCCACCATTCTGGAGGTCGGCTTTCGCCCGCTGGATCGCGGCGATAATTTCGTCATTGGCGAGGGTCGCCTGCGCCTTCTGCTGCTCAGGTGTGGCGGTGGCCTGCTGTGCGGCAAGGTCGCGGCGCTTCTTCTCATTGTCCAGTCGCAGCGCTTCAAGCTGCGCGGGGGTCATGATAGCTTCGCGCTGGTCCTGGCGATCCTCCCGGCGCTCAGCACGCGCGTCATTGCGATCCGCCCTGTCCTCCCGACGCTGCGCGAAAGGATCGCGAATGATCTGTCCCGCAGGGGCGGGCGTTTCGTCAAACTGATCGAAAGGATTGCTCTGCTGCGCCATTATCGAAGCCCCGCTGTACCGCGCTTGCCAAAGTAAGGAACCCGACCATAGCCGGGCAGGGTGACGTGGATGTGGTTGCCCTCATCGAGGTAGCGTGCGTTCGGGCCGAAATAGCTCTTGAGCGCCGCAACGGACGTGCCGGAATAGTCCACGCCATCGCCGGTTAGATGATGGCTGTTCGGAACCCCTCCGACCGCCCGATTGCCCTCAGGCGTGCGTCGTCCGCTGGTCATCGTGCCTGGAGCGCCCATAGGATCAGGGAAAGGTGGCGCCCCCTTGCGAGGGCGCACCTCCCAGAATTGCCGCAGCCGCGCCTTTCCCGTATTTCGCATCGAACTGATCCGCCAGAGACGGGTTGCTGCGGAGATAGTCGATAGCAGCCTGCGGCGCGCTATTACCGACAGAAGATTGACCACCTCCTTTCGCAACCGTGCCCATTCCAGAGCGCGGACCCAGATAGGTGCCCCCCGGCACCGGTATGCTGACGATGGGATCAGTTTTGTTCTTGAGCCATTGAAGCGCGGAATCGCGGCCAAGCGTTTGCTCAATATAAGAAAAGTCGTTGGCCGTATCGTTGTTCACAGGCTTCGGATTGGCCCGCTCCCATTGCTGCTTCGCCACCCAATCCTGCATTTCAGCCTGTCGCTGCAATTGGGCCTGCTCCAGCATCCGCTGGCGCTGGCGGTCCTGCAACTTCATCTGGGTATAGACGCCTTGCCCACCACCAGCGGCCGACAGGGCATCGCCAATGATGCCTATCACATCCTTGGTGCCGAAACCGGGCTTGGCAGACGGGGCGTTATCGAGAATGGAGCGGGTCTCAGGGCTGATATAGCTGCCCATGGGCGTAGCACCGGGCAGGCCATCGCCTATGCCGGGCGTGGTCAAAGGCGGCTGTGCCTGGAAAGGCGAGCGCGACCTGTTGAAACCGCCGAACATCGCCATCACAGCACCCCATAGTTGACGGTCTGATAGCCGTCGATCACAGGCCCAAGGGCATCGGGGCGCAAAATTGCGACCTCATCGGCCATCACGCCGGCATGACGGCCAGAGGGCATGAAAGCGGCAATTTCGTCGCTGGGTGGATCGATATAGTCGAAGACATAGAGGCCCAAGCCATCATGGCGAACACCTACCCACTCGATATTGTGCTTCAATGCCGGGTCCGATGCTGCGTAGGCGCCAGCGGCCGCGCCAGCAGCCTGTAGCAACGCCTGACCAAGCCCCCCGCTGGTTTTCGTGGTCGTGCTATTCCCCCACAGGCCGCCAAGGGCCTGAGCGAGCGCCAGAGCGTCCTGCATGGGCAATCCAGCCGTGGTTGCGCCCAACCCGGCCTTCGTCTGCACATTCTCATTCGTCGCGCTGTTGAGGCCGAGCGCCTGAGATACGGCAGACGCCATACGATCCCGCTCGTTGTTGTAGTCGGTGTAGCGCAGGTTATTCTCGGCTTCGGCAAGGCGAGTGCCTAGCTCCCCGATCTGTCGCGACGAGCCGGTTTGTCCATTGCGGCTGAACAGTGAGTTCACGCGATCGGCAACGCTGTTGTTCGTGGTGTTGATCACGCCTTCCAGATACGGATTCCCGGCGTCGAGATATTTTCCACCCAATACATCATCGACATAACCTCGCGCGCCGGTCAGCGTCGGATTGTCGATCGAATAGCTGTCGAACGTCCCCTTGAGGCTGTTCGTGATGTCCTTCACGTTGCCCTGGTTGCCGGCAAAGGCGTTCTGCACGGCACTGGAGGCGGATTGCAGGTAAGGCATCGCAGCTTTTGACGGGCCGGTGGTCGTCTTTGAACTACTGAGGCCCATCAGGAAAGCTCCTTCCGGATTGCCGTCTGATATAGCAGATAGCCCTTGCGCTTCATGACCCGTGACCAACCTTCCCTAGATTCGATCCGGGCAAATCTGCACCCGATCGAACGTGCCCAATTTTCGGCTAGGAGGATGGTTGGCCCGATAAGCTGGCTCAGTTCCCCGACTGCTGCCTCGACATGCATCTCACGAACGCCTGTGGGATATGCCTTTAGCGAAACCAGAATAGCAGAATCTGCGTGCGAGAAAAGCCGAAACCTTCCACTCCATACTTCTCCGTCCAACCATGATTCGGTATAAAGCTCAGGGTCAAGAATGGAGATGAAGCCGGAACGGAAGCGCTGATATTCCGACCATCCGGGCGGCATCACTTCAGCCTCTCGGAAACCGCCTGTAGAGCATTGGCGATAGCCTGCACTTCGGCCTGCGTCGGCGGGTTGCTGATCGTCGGCGCGGTGTAGATCGTGGCCCCGTCCCGCATGACGGCTCCCTTGAGAAGCCCATTAATCAGCCCCACGACCTTGCGGCACCAGTCCGGGAGCGTGGCCATGGACGGAGGCGTGGGGGGAAGAGGCAGCATCAGCGCACGCCTTCCGTCTCGAACTCGACGTCAAGCCCCAAGGCATAGGTCCACACCGCACCATCCGGAATGTCGACCTGCAAGCCCACATGGCGTCCATTCGCCCGCAGCGGCACACGGCCATTATCGCGGATGCCACCTGAGACGACCTTATGCTCTGCGTCTCCAGCACGGGCGCGGACGTCGACCGTGACAGTGCCTTGCACGGCGTCGGAGACGACGCGGGCGCCCCTGATACGAACCCGCATGCCGTCGCCTATCTCCGTAGGCTTGATCACGAACGATGCGGCCATATTGGGGCCTGAGAGCGTCCGCACCGCGCCGCTATTGCTGGCCACCACCAGAAGAGGGTTGCCGCCTGAGAAAATATCGGCATCGAGCGATCCGGGAATGGCGTCGATGCCACCGGGATAGAGCGCGTCGAGAGCGTCGATCGATAGGCTGGACGTGAACCCGGAGAACACCGCGCGCAGCGATGTATCGATGGTCGACCATTCTCCCAGCGTCCAGTCATAGCACCAAATGCGGCCGGGAATGCCGGGGATAGCCCACATGACCGTGGTAGCGCGAGGGTCTACCGCGCTGGTCATTCTGGCGATGTCGTCGCGGCTGTAGAGGCTGAAGAACTCGCGGTCGACCTTCTCCAGGCCGATCGGCTGCACCGTGTTGCGGTCGCAAACCTTGAAGCCCTCTTCGGACAGGAAGAACACCAACTGTCCGGCTCGCGCAACCGAACCCTTGGCCATACACCCCACGTCGCTGGCGATCTCATCGAAGGTCCACCACGTCACGCCATCGTCGTTATAGGTGGCGCGACGGACGGCGTTCTGCTGGAGGATGATGCCAGTCTCACCCCCGGCCAGGCCCATAATATCGCCGCCAGCGGGGAATGGGACATAGAGGCATTGGTTCGTGCCCGCCGTCCATCCTTCGCTGTCATTATAGCCTGAGATGGCGAGCGTATTCCGCGCCGTGGGATCGCCCGCAAGAAACACCTGATCGCGAACCGTCGCCACCAGATCAGAGACAGGCGGACTCCCGCCCAATGTCGCAGCCGTTCCTGCCGTCAGGTCATATTTGACCGGCGCCCCGCCATTGACCGCTATCGCCAAATCACCGAACTGCGCGAACCTCCATACCGATACGGTGAGGCTGCCGAGAACGCTATTCCAGTTCGTGCCGTCATAGCGATAGAGGTTCGTTGCCGTTCCCGCGATCATGGATGCCACGCCATCGGACGACACATAGGAGGCGCCGTTGATCAGCCCTGCCAGCGTGGCGGCAAAGGTGGCTGGCGACTTGACCGGACGATAGCCGTTCGCTGCCGGGAACACATTATATGCCCTCGACTGGCTTAGCGGCTTGTCAGGCTCCAGAGGGCCGAAAGGGAAGCGCTTGTTCAACAGCGCGCTCCCCGAACCTGACGGGCAACGGTCGGGGCCAGGGGGCCGCCCCAGGCGTCCTTGCGGGATGCCGACTGCACCTCCGCTATCGCCTCATCCAGATAGGCCTTGCATGTGTCGATGGCGTCGGGATCGCGGATATAGGTCGCTGCTTGATGGAGCGCGCCCCAGACGTAAATGTCAGGATGCTCGTCCAATATCCAGTTGGTGGGCTGGAAGCTGCCCAGAGGCGGAATGCGGCGCCAGTAGACAGCCTGAACCGTCAGGGGGGCGTCTGCCGTTGGGGCAGGGGAGAAGCGCAGCGTGCGCCCTTCGATGGCATAGACCTGCGCAAAGCCGGAATAGGCCCAATCCGGAAGCTGGCTGCTCGAAATCTCCGCAAGCGGGCGGTTAGGCTGTCCAGCGGGATAAATGCGGCGCATCTTCCGGAAATCATCGGGCAGCGCATATTCCTCGCCCGTGATCGCCCAAGTTACGGGCGTCTCCTGCATGACGGTTCGCAGGAGCCGGTTGAGCCGCGCCTCCAGCAGCGACACAAACTCCGGGATGCGGTCGTTCAGGTCGTCACGGTCGAGCCAGTTGCCCACCATGGCGACCAGATCGTCATAGTTGCCGATGGTGCCGGGGACGATAACATCAAGGGAAATGCCCATTGTCGCGCCCTTATTGAGTATAGCCCTCGAAATAGGCCGTGGCGCTCGCCGTCTTGGTGAAGCAGCCGGTCGTGGAGAAAACCGCCGTGATGCCGGTCGAGAAGCGAGCGGGAAAGTCAGAGAAGGAAATGGTCAGCGTCGAACTGGCGGCGATGGCGCGACAAACCAGCGGCGTCACAGCGCCATCGGCTGGGGCGGTCGTGGCATTGAACACCATGAGATAGCCCGCAGACGCGCCAGAGGTGATCGACAACCGATAGAGATTGCCTGCCGACGCCTTGAAGACCCGGTTGCTTTCCACCGCAGTTGAAGCAACCGGCACGATGGCGATATTCGCGTCGGTCGTCGGCGTCTGGGCAACCAGTTGGGCGCCGTTGATGCTTTGCCGCAGTTGCGCGCTCTGGCCATTAGTGAGGGCGGGCAGGGTGGAGGTATAGCGACCGGCGACATTGACCGGGTTGCCCACGGCAGTAGCACTATCGGCCTGCGTGCCCTGCACCTGGCCGGAGCTTGTGCCCGAACCGGCCGAACTGGTCACCAGAGCGCCCGCGCTATCAAGGCGCAACTGCCGCTGCTGTCCATCCGAAAGAGTGGGGGTGGCGGTCGTGTAGATGCCGCTGACGGCCTGCTGTGCCATCGCGACCGAAGGCGAGGCCAGAAGGGCGATGAAGGCAATGATCTTGCGCATTTCTAGCCTCACATGATGAAATGGTTGACCCGGAGGTATCGATACTCCGGGTCGTTCAGGAGCCGCTTGACGCCATCGATGTGCGCCGGGTCCCATGCGTTGACGCCATGCTTCACGAGCCATTCGTACATGACGCCAACGGGGATATGGGCAGCGTGCCACATGTCCGAGCGCTTATCGAAGCCATCGGCCTGAGTGGCCTTGTTGCGGTCGAGAATGACATTCTGCGCGGCACGATCCTGATCATAGGCGATCTGGATTTGGTCGCCGTCCGCCTCATAGTTCATCCACTTGCGCAGGCCGGTTTCGGCGCAATGGTCGATAAGCTCCCAGCGTTCAGACACGCTTCACCTGCTCCCGCTCAATGAGGAACTTCGCCAGATCGGCATCGACCTCGGCGGTGTCGCCCTTGTTCAGTTCGTCATCGCTGATGACTTCCTTGTCGCGGGTGACGGCATGAACGGAGCCAAGGGCAACATTGTGCGTGACGCACTGGACCTTGACGGGCTTGTCGGTTGCGGTGGTCATAATCTCTTCTCCAAAGGAGAAGGGCGAGCCGAAGCCCGCCCCTCAATCGGTTACTGCTGGATGTCGCAGACGGCGCCGGAAGCGGCTTCGTTCAGCGAACGCATGGTGACTTCCATGTACCAGGCCTTGCGCGTGGCGAGGCCGGTGACCGCCAGTTCACGCGGCTGGAGCGGGTCGAGATAGGCCAGTTCCCAATAATCGGGGTCGATCACCAGCGCATCGCGGCCGGTGGTGAAGCGGCTCGGCACAAACTGCACCTCGCCCACGTCCGACACGTAGAAGTCGGCGCCCGCGACGATGGTCAGGCGCTTGTTGCCCGCTTCACGGCGCTGGGTAGCGAGACCCGCGAAGGTCGCCGCCGTCTGCTTCAGGCCGATGCTGGTGACGACCAGCTTGGGATTGCCGCCAGCGGCCCACGCGCTTGCCAGGACCGTCTTCAACTGCGATTCCGCATAGGTGCGCAGCGTGCCGTTGGTCATGGCGGCGCTGGGATAGCCCGATGCACCGCCCGAATAGGTCGGGTCGGCGCCACCAGCGCCCCGGTTGTCGTTGGTCTTGATCCACGCCAGCATGCCGGCCATTTCACCAGCGACGGAGGCCGTGGGCGGGACGGCAGGCGACTTGGAGCAGATGCGGGTTTCGAGGTCGGTCTGAATTTCCTTCAGAGCCTTCATCGATTCACGCGCCAGCTCAGAGCGACGGCCGGCAGCGTCAGACGCTTCCATGGTCGTGGACGAACTTATGACCTTGGTCATGATCTGCGTGTAGTTGCCGACGCGGACGGTGTTCGGGCGGCTTTCGTTCGCCAGATCATCGCCCTGCACAGCCTTGTTGTCGCCATTGGCGGCCTTCAGGCCATCGGTCTGCCATTCGGTGTAAACCTGCTTGGCCTTGGGGCCGGTGCCGATGGCGCGCTTTACGGGCGCATCGTCGGGGAACAGTTCACCGATACGGTCGGAGAGGTCTTCGCGGATGCCGACGCGGCCAACCGCCTGGATGGTATTGCTTGGAACAGCCATTGAAAAAATCCTTCAAAGGGCAGTGCCGTCATCGCGACGGGGAAACTGCTGCTCAGAGACCCAGAAATGCTGCTGCGGCGTCGGCGTCCTTGGGATTGGCCTTGAGGCGGTCCCATGCCTGCTGACTACGAGCGGCATTCGCTTGCTGCTTGCTTGGCTTTACGCCTGGACGTGCCATTTTCGGCAAATCCTTGGCGGCTCGAACCGTCTCCATCTTCTTCGCCATGAGAGCGCGGTATTTCTCCGCATCAGCTTTCCATTCGGAAGCCTTTTTCAAAGCGATGATGTCGGCGGAAGAGGCTTCAGCCATCAACTCGCTGGAATATCCGAGTTCCGCGCCGATGGAATGCAACTGTTCGCGCAGTTTCGGGCCGCTGGATGGGTCGAACCATTCCGGGAGTTGTTCCTGCAACCGCTGGGCATCCGACGCACGTTCGGCTTGCTGCGACTGTTCCCGCGCAGACTGTGCGGCGGCCTGTGCCTGAGCGATCTGCTGGTGCAACTGCTGTTGCTGGTCAGTCGATCGCTGGTATGCCGCCATCTGGCGTTGATAGATAATTACATCATCCTGATTCCCGCTGTAAAGCAGTCTTTCATCGGGCGGCTGCGGCAGAAGCATCTGGGCATAGGCGTTGAGCTTCTGTGCATGCTCCTCATGCATTTTGACGATGATGTCGCGGGCTTCGTTGGCGACCTGAGTGCGCGTATTGGACGCTTCGAAAGCCTTCTGTTTGACGAAGTTGTCGCGCTCGGTCTCGCGCCGCTGGATCACCGCCTGCGCCTCGGCAGGGAGCGCGGCGAATATCGCCTTGTCTTCCTTCGACCAGCTATGCGGTGCCTCTACCGCAGGCGCAGCGGCTTCCTCGCCCTCTTCACCTTCCTCGCCGGATTCGGCATCGTCTTCCGACGCTTCTCCCGCTTCCTCGCCCAAAAGCTCATCTTCGCTGATAAGCTCCTGTTCTTCTTCCTGCTGGCCGTCCTCGCCAAGCATGACATCCAGTTCCGGACCAAGGACGCTCTCCAGCGTGCTTTCATCGACCATCTTTCTTCACTCCACTACAGCCAGCGGCGCTTTGCTTCTGGCATGTTCGCAATCTCGTCGGCGCGGTTCTTCTCCTGCGCAGCGATCCCGCCGTCAGCGATGGCGGCGCGCAGATGGCTTTCGACGGTGTTGATCACGCGCTGAGCCACCGAGAGTTTGATGATCTTGTCCGGCTTGTGCGGCTCATCGATCGCCGCCTTCATCTGCGCCGCCATATATTCGGAGCGCAGGGCATCGATGATGGGCGCGATGACCTCCATTGCGGCTGTCGCGTCGTGGGCGCGCTTCATGCGTTCTGCTGGGGTCATCACCATTCCTCGTTGCGGCCGAAGCCAATGGGGTTAGGGGCGCGCCAGATCGTGTCCCCGTGGCGGTCCAGAATGCCGGTGTCAGTCGCTTCGTGATCCGGCACGCTGACGCTGGGCAGGAGAGGGGCCTCATTGTCCCAGAAGTCGTCCTGAATGCGCTCCAGGGAGCGAGGGCGAGTGAAATAGCGGCTCACTTGTCCAAATCTCCACCTGGCCGCTTCTTGGGCAGCGCTTCCTCAGCCTCCGCCTTCCGCGATGCCATTTCCTGATCGAAAGCGAAGCGCCGTTCGGCCATGTCTTCTTCGAACTGCTGCTGACGAAGAGCGAGGGACGCCTCGAACTCGGCTTTCTGCCGCGCCAAATCCTGCTCCAGCGCCGACTTCTCGCGCTTCGATGCAAGATCATATTCGTTCCGCTGGGCTGCAAGCGCCGCGTCATGTTCCTGCTGCCGCGCCTTCAATTCATTGTCGAACGCCGCTTGTTGCGCTTGCTGGTCAAGTTTCTGAGCCTCAAGCATCGACTTGGCCTGAACCTCCATCATCTTGGGGTCGGGCTTCTCTTCGGCCGGGGGCAGGCTATCGGGATCGGTCGCCAAATCGCGGGCGTTACCAAGGTTCGCGTCTGCGATCAGGCCCTTTATATTGTTGTAGATATTCGTGTCCGTGAACACACGAGAGCCATTTTGCAGTGCGGCCTGGGCGATCTCCAGCAGCATTGTGCGGTATTGTAGGCGCTGGTCCTTTCGTCCTGATCCAAGTCCAACTCGAACAACGACATTCATCTCTTCCGGCCATTCACGCGGCTTAATCTCAACCGGCATACCGTCGATGATCATTTCGAACGGGCGACCGTATTGACGCATCAGATGGTATTTCTTCAGCATCAGCCGGGCGAAGGCTTCAGCGAAGTTGCGGGCCAGATATTCCTCGATCTGCTGCCCTTGCGCCTGCATGAGGGCGGTTCCAGTGGCGGTCTTGTTCAGCGCGTCAGCATCCAACCCCTGATTGAGGCGGGTAATGCCGGTACGGGTTTCCTTCTCACCGTTCAGCGTCTCCATGAGCGTGATGCCGGAACCGATATCGAACGAGCTTGTGCTGATTTCGGGCTTGATCGACCCTATCCAGCGCGCGAGTCCTCCGGGCCGATTGCTGGTGAGTAGGTCGTCAATTGTTGTGTCACCGATGGACGATTCATTGATCCAGATGCGAGGGTTGTTGGAGAAGTAGAACCCGTCCATCGTCTGGCGCAGAGCTACCGACCGCGTGCGCTGGATGTCCATCACCTTGTCGGCCAGCGACTGACCCGTGATCCGTCCAGGCATGGGGAAGGGGCACCAGACGACGCCGGGCTGCTCATCCACTTCCTCGACATCGAGAATGGTCTTGCCGACTCGGTGAACCTTCAGAAGCTCGGCAATGCCGTCGCCGTTCAGGTCATAGCGCGCATATTCCTCAAGGAACCACACGGCACGATTGGCGCCCGTGCGATAGTCCACGATGTTCTCATTCTGCCCATCGTCGCGGACAGAGGAGAGCGTGGTCAGCGATTCATTGCCGTCATCCCACAGGCCAGACGCATCATATCCTTCTGCGGCAATTTGGCTGAGCGTCTTGCGCATCTTGAACACATTGTAGATGCAGTCATTGTCCAGATCGCGGGCATCCGATGCTACGCCGAACTCCTCGTTGGGCGTCACATAGTCGCGGAACTTGGGAGGCTGAGGCTCAAGCCATGCAACTCTCCATTGCTGGCCCTCACCATCCCTCTGATCAGAGGCGATGAATTGCACACCCTGCTCAGTCATGGCGGACATTTCATCAACCGACAACACAGCCTCACGGCGTTTTGGCGGCTGAGGCTCCACGCAGACCTTGGCGACACTGGATTTCTCCAGCAAGCCCGCCTTGATCCAGTCATGAAGAACGCGATAGCCGTCCTGCCCCTGCATGAACTCGCGGGTGACAGCCATCGTAGCCTGTTCAGAAATGGACGGCGGCTGAGGGATTGGGTTGCCCTTTTCGTCGCGCTCGATTCGGCGCGGCGGCTCAGCACAATCGAACTCAACAACCTTGTCCCCGCTGGCCATGGTCCGAAGCAGGGATACGGTCATGTAATCAATGACCTCCGCCACATCGCGGGTCACAAGCTGCGAGCGGCCGTCTACCTCATCCCCGAAAGGCTCGCCGTTGTAGAAGTCGATCGCGACTTCGCGCTCTTCCTGCAACGTACCGTCTTCAGCGCGCCGCTCTTCCTCCATCAGGAAGTTGACCAGCGTGTCCATGTCGGGGCCTTCATTCTCGAAAGCCAAGGTGATGTCGGGCGCGCCAGCCATTATGCAATGCCTCTGCTAGAATAAGAGATGGGACGTGCCGACTTCGGCTCGCGATAGGAAACGGCGGTCAGCCCGAAGGCGTCGGCGCCATGGCTCGACCAATCGTGATTGGGTCCAAGGCCAATGCCGCGCTCTTCATCGCGCTTTTCGTGATACCAGCCGATGGCATCGAGGCCGCCAGAGCATTTGTCCGCATCGAACCACATTTGCGGGAACAGCCGGCGGGCAGTCTCAATCCGCTGCATAGCCGCGCCAGCGCCCTGATTAGGCACGACCTCAACCTGAAATCCCGCCTGTCGCAGCGCCCCTTCATAGGTCGTCTGATAGACCTTCTCATGCGCCGCCCCGTCATGCGGAAGGATGCACAGGGCATTCTCGTAGCCATTGGACCGCAGCCATTGGATATGGGTTGCGAGGGGCTGACCCACCGCTTCATAATAGTCGAGAAAGCGGATTTCCTTGCCGATGAACTGGACAATCCAGATCGCGGTTGCATCCGCCTTGGCGCCCGTACCGCCGATGTCCCAGATGGCTCGCAGCGTCATCAAGGGGTCGGCGGCAACCCGGCACACACGGCCATCGGTCCGTGCTTGCGTCAGATGCTTGGCGTAGTAGGCGCCTTCAATGACAGTGAGATATTCACCCTCCCAGATATGTCCATACTGATCCGGGCGTTCTGTCTGATCCTTGATGCGCACGCGGTTGAGGATGTCAGGGAACCACGGGTTATCGCGCCAATTCATCTCCACGATCTTGACGCGGGGATCATTGTCATTGGCATGGCGGAAGCGCTGGTTGGTCGCGCTGTTCTTGCGCTCAGGGTTCCATGTCAGCCAAAGCTCGCTGTCTTCCTCACGAAGCGTCGGAATCAGCTTGACCCATGCCTCTTCGGTGACAGGCTCGGCCTCATCGATCCACGCCAGCAGAATGCGGAACTTCGACTTGATGCTGTTCAGGTTCCGGGACAGACCGACGAATGAATAGCTGATGCGCCCGCTTTTGGTGCGGATGTAGGTTTCGCCAATGTCGAAGTGGGGCAGCAGCCATTCGGTCTCGCGGATCGCCGCCTTGATCTCCTCAAGCGACGAATCGGCCAGCGAGTTCATGAACTGGCGGGCGCATAGGATAATGCCCTGACGCCCTTCCATGTCCCATTTGTAGGCGCGCACAGCGGTCATGAGGGCGAAGGTGCGGGTTTTTGCGGAGCCACGTCCGCCATGCGAGCCGCGAACGTCCGCCGCGCCTTCGAACACCGGCACCAGCTTGGCGGGGATTTTGATCTGAGCCGCCGTCATTCCGGGGAGACCCCGACGAGTTCGATGCGGGTGACCTTGATCGGGCCGCCATCCTCCCCGGTGATCTGCATGGGCAGAACCTTGCCGAGAAGGGGCAGGAATGATTGCGGATTTGCGGTTGCCTGCGTGGTCAGATAGCCTACAAGGCCATCCTTGCCGCCAGCCTTTTCAGCGGCCTGCAGGATCGCGTCTTTCAGAAGCGCGGTCGTCTTGTTCGGGACACCCTTCTTGCGCCCCTTGCCCGCATTGGTCAGGTTCTCAGGCTTTCCCTGCAACCTTCCTGTATTTTGCTGGCCTGCCATGGGGCATACCAACTACATGGAAAACCAGCGCCGCATAATATGACATAATTCAAGCCTGGGCGCCTCGCAGAACGCGGAACACAGTCCGCAGCGGCACATGAAGTTCGCGGGCGATGCGCGACTTGTTCACATGCTGGCCCGACATGCGCATAGCGAGGGCGCGGGCTTCGATCTTTGGCGCTACCGAGCGCGGCCTACCCCTCATTCTGCGCCTCCGCAGCGATGGCCCATGCGCGGTCTAGCTTGCGGAAAGCTGCATCAAGAAGCGCGTGGCACGTTGCCATATCTATAGCGCGACGATCTGGGTGAGAGGTCAGCGACTATCAGGATGAGAACAGATTGTCGCGGCGGGTTCATGGTGCCGGGT
>NZ_JAINEZ010000092.1:0-19671 GCF_019873065.1 Sphingobium sp. PNB | reverse complement strand
GCGGCGGCTGTCCTTGCGGGCGCGGGTTTGGCCGCGGGTTCAGGCGCCTTGGGCCTGGGGGTGGAGGGCGGCAACTGCGCCGTCCGCACCGGGGCCGGAGCCTCCCGCACCACGGGGGCGGGCAGGCGAGGATCTTCCTCCTGCCGGCCGATCGAGCGGGCCATGGCGATGGCGTCGTTGCGCTGATCCTGCGGAATATATTTGTCCATCTGGCGAAGGCTGGCCGTCGCCTGCGCCAGTCCGGACTGCGACGCCCGCGTCATCAGCGCATAGGCGCGCACCCAGTTCTTGGCGGTCAGGTCTCCGTTGAACAGGGCCGTGCCGACGATATATTGCGCACGCGGCTCACCCCGTTCGGCGGCGCGTTGCAGATAGGGAAAGGCGCCGGCGCGGTCGCCCTGCTGGAACATCAGGAGGCCCAGATTGTCCTCGGCCCGGGCATGGCCCTGCTTCGCGGCCTTGCGATACCAGTCGATGGCGAGGGCGGGATCGGCCTTCACGCCGCGGCCCAGCTTATAGGCCTGTCCCATGTTGAACTGCGCATCGGGATCGCCGGACTGCGCCAGCGGCTGCCACACCGCCACCGCCCTGGCATAATCGCCCTGTTGCCAGGCATCGACCCCGGCCTTCACATCGGCCGATGCGGCCTGCGTCAGGCCCAACATTGCTCCAGCGGCCAGCACGCCCCAGATACGCTTCATGCTCATGCTCCCAAGGGTTCCTGCCCGATCCTATGCCGTCACAAGGTTAATAGCGACTTAGCATTAAGAACATCGCCTTTTTAACGGGCGTCAGGCTTCCGCGCGGATTAACCAATTCTTAGGCGGGCCTGTGGCACTGCTTCCCTCCATTGGATTTTCTGGGGGAAATTGCGTGCGCATATTGGCATTGGCATCGCAAAAGGGGGGATCTGGCAAGACGACCCTGTCGGGGCATCTGGCCGTCCAGGCGCAGATGGCGGGCGCCGGTCCGGTCGTGCTGATCGACATCGACCCGCAGGGATCGCTGGCCGACTGGTGGAACGAGCGCGAGGCCGAATATCCCGCCTTCGCCCAGACCACGGTCGCCCGTCTGGCCGCCGATCTTGAGATACTTCGCCAGCAGGGCTTCAAGCTGGCCGTCATCGACACGCCGCCCGCCATCACCATGGCGATCCAGAGCGTCATTTCCGTGGCCGAGCTGATCGTCGTTCCGACCCGTCCCAGCCCGCACGACCTGCGCGCCGTGGGCGCCACGGTGGACCTGTGCGAGCGCGCGGGCAAGCCGCTGATCTTCGTCGTCAACGCCGCCACGCCCAAGGCGCGCATCACATCCGAAGCGGCGGTCGCCCTGTCGCAGCACGGCACGGTCGCGCCGGTCACGCTGCACCACCGCACGGATTTCGCGGCGTCGATGATCGACGGCCGCACGGTGATGGAGGTCGACCCCAATGGCCGATCCGCTGGGGAGGTCACGCAGCTCTGGACCTATGTGTCCGACCGGCTGGAGAAGAATTTCCGCCGCACCGTCTTTTCCGTGCCGCACAATGCCGTCGGCACGGCCGGCACGGTTCGTCCGGCAAGCGGCGGCTTCGGCCGCCGGGTCACGCAATAAGGGAAGGGGAGCATCATGGTCGAACCGAAACCTCTCGCTTCGCTGACGTCCGGCCTGCTGGCGCGCAAGGGCGCCGCATCGCCCGCCATGCGCCGTCCCGTCTTCGGCCTGACCGCCGGAGCCACGGCGCTGCAGGAGGATCTGGGCTGGAACGACATGGGATTTGACGTGACGCAGCCGGAACCGGCGCCGTCCGAGGCCCGCTCCGTCGCCGGGCTGACCCCCATGACCGCGGTTCCCGCCGTGGCGCCGGTGCCCGCCGTCGTCACCGAACGCGAGGAACTGGCCGAGCGCATCGCCGAAACGGCCGTGCCGGCAAAGGTCGGGAAGGCCGGGAAGAAGGCCCGCGCCTCCGCCGTGGCGAAGGGGCGCAAGGCCGCCTTCACCCTGCGGCTGGATGCCGACCGTCATCTGAAGCTGCGCCTTGCCAGCGCCATCGTCGGCCGCTCCGCGCAGCAGATGGTGACCGAGGCGCTGGACGCCTATCTTGGCAGCCTGCCGGAAGTCGACCGGCTGGCCCAGCAACTGCCGCGCGCCTGCGGCGACAATTGAAGGTTGGGAAAGCCATGAAGCGCAAGGCCTTCGCCAAAGCAGCGGTCGCGTCGATGCTGATCGGCACGACCATGGTGGGATGCACCGGTGCGGCGTTCCGCACCACCGCCGCCGTCGCGCCGCAGAAGCCGGACCGTCTGGCGGCCGGTGTCGAGAAGGCGCTGGCGGATCGCGACGGGGCCCGCGCGGTCGAACTGGCGGAGGCGGCCGTGCAGGCGGCGCCGCAGGATGCGGGCTATCGCCAGTTGCTGGGCCGAGCCTATGTCGCCGGCGGTCGCTTCGCATCGGCGGAAACGGCGCTGACCGATGCGATGACGCTGGGCAATCGCGACGCCCGGACGATCATCACCCTTGCGCTGGTGCAGGTGGGACTGGGCAAGGATCGCGCGGCGCGCGACCTGCTCGCCAGCCATGCCGACATCGTTCCGGCGGCCGATTATGGTCTGGCGATGGCGATGGCGGGCGACGCGCCGGAGGGCGTGCGCATCCTGTCCGAGATGATCCATGATCCGTCGGCCAATGCGCGCACCCGCCAGAACCTGGCCTATGCCTATGCGCTGGCGGGTCGGTGGAAGGATGCGCGGATGATGGCGGGATTCGACCTCGATCCGCTTGCCGCCAACCAGCGCATCACCCAATGGGCGCAGAACGCCGCGCCCGGCCTTTCGCAGCAGCGGGTCGCTGCGCTGATGGGCGTGACGATCGACGGCGCCGATGCCGGTCAGCCTGTGGCTCTTGCCCTGGCGCCGCCGGCCTCGCCGGCCCGGATGGCGGAAGCCGCCCCGGTCGAGCAGGCCGTGGAGGCCGGTCCTGTCGCGCTTGCCGCCGCCGATCCCGCACCCGCGCCGCCGCCGGCCATGGCGGAAACGCCGGCGCCGATGATCCAGGCCATTGCGGCCCCCGTCCGCGTCGCCGCCCCGCGCCAGGCCGCTCCGGCGCGTGTCGCGGCGGCTGCGCGCATGCAGCAGGCTCCGCGCCTTCAGCCGGCGGCTTTCCGCGCGAGTGGGAAGGGCGGCGGCCACTGGGTGGTCCAGCTCGGCGCCTATGACAATGCGGCCATCGCCAAGGAAAAATGGTTCTCCATGGCTCGCCGCAACAGCATGCTGGCGAATTTGCCGGTCGTCACCAGCCAGATCGCGGTGAACGGCGCCACCCTGGCCCGTCTGGCGGTCGGCGGCTTCGACGAGCGGGCGGAGGCGGTCGCGCTGTGCCGGGCCATACAGGCGCGGCGCGGTCAATGCTTCGTGCGGGAGAATGTGGCGGACGCGACGCCGCAGCGCTGGGCGCTGGCGACGCGCGGGCGCCAATTTGCCGGCCGCTGAAAAAATCTTTGCATTACAGGCATCCTGCGGGCGGCTCCCCCATGGGAGCCGCCCGCTTCCTTTTTCGCTGCTGCCTGCGGGGCGTGAAATGGGGAAGAAGGCGGGGGGCGGGACATCTGCCCTCCTCCTCCACCTATCAGCATTTCGAATGGGTGTATTCGAAGAACTAAATCGCCTCCCTTAGATTATATTCATAATGCAACGCCCCGAAGGCCGACCGGACGTCGTGCCGAATGGAGCGGCGCGCGACAGCGCCGCCTGGGGGATATATGCGGTTGAGTTCGAAAATCGGGCGGGTCCTGGCGGCCGGCGCGAGCGCCATGGCCTTCTGCGCGGGCGGGGTCGCCGGGGCCGCGGAGCCCGATGCGCCGTCCCCGGCGCAGGCCGGGCCGGGAGACACCGGCGTGGAGGTGATCACGGTCACCGCGCGCCATCGCGCCGAAAAGCTTCAGGAAGTGCCGATCGCCGTCACCGCCCTGACGGAGCGGGACCTTGCCGCGTCCGGCAATTCCAGCATCCGCCAGATGCAGAGGCAGGTGCCGAGCCTTCAGATATTGGGGTTCAATCCGCGCAACATCACGATCCAGATCCGTGGGCTGGGAACGACGGGCGGCGCGGCCAACAGCGGCACCGAGCCGGGCGTCGGCATCTATGTGGACGGCGTCTATCATGCGCGTCCGTCGGTGGTCGTCTTCGACACTTTCGACGTGGCCAATGTCAATGTCCTGCGCGGTCCACAGGGCACGCTGTTCGGCAAGAACACGGTGGCCGGCGCGATCGAGATCACCAGCCAGCGCGCATCCTATGAGCCCGAATTGCTGGGGGAGGTTTCCTATGGCAATTACGACTATGGCCAGATCAAGCTGGCGGCGTCGGGGCCATTGGGGGACAGCGGCTTCGCGGTCCGGGTCGCGGGCATGAAGGCGGACCGCAACGGCACCGTCTATAACAGCGTCTACAGGGACGACTGGCAGGATCACCATAACCAGGCCGTTCGCGGGGAGCTGGCCTATCGCAATGAGGACGAGAGCTTCACCGCCCGGCTGAACGCCGATTATAACGACCAGAATTCCTATTCGGCCATGCCCCGGCGCGGCGTCCTGCCGAAGCTGCGCGCGGATGGCAGCGTCGCGACCGCAAGGGGCTATTACGACCGGGCGCGCGACGCCGGTTATGTCCCGCCGCCCATAGACGCCTTTGCGCGGCGCATCGATGTGGATACGCCGTTCACGATCAACATGCAGACCGGCGGCGCTTCGCTTACCCTGGTGAAGAAGCTGCCGGGGGATCACAGCCTCACCTCGATCACCGCATGGCGGTTCTGGGACTGGAATCCCTCCATCGACAGCGACGGCACCGGCGCGGCGATCAACATCCAGACCAATCTGCCCACCGCCCAGCGGCAATGGAGCCAGGAACTGCGCATCGCCTCCCCCGGCGGGGGCGCGGTCGACTATACGGCGGGGCTTTATTATTTCTGGCAGCGCACCCGCGAGGTGCCGTTCAACACCTATGGCAGGGATGCCGCCAAATATCTGCTGGGCGCCGCCTTCCCTTCGGAAGCGCTGAACAATTTCAGCCAGACCGGCCTGCAGCTCTTCCACACCAAAAGCTATTCCGCCTTCGCCAATGCGACATGGCATGTGGATGAGCGCCTCGACCTTACCGGGGGCATCCGCTACACCTATGAGAAGCGCTCGGGCCGTTTCGAATCCGTGGCCGTGGGCGGCGTGCCGCTGACCGACCCGGTCTTCTCCTCCCTGTCCCCCGCGCAGCTTACCGCCATCGCGTCCCGCCGGAACGGCTTCGCTCCCACGGCGCGATACGATGCGGCGACCGAGGGCGGGCGCGTGTCGGGGACGGTCAACGCGCTTTATCGGCTGGCCCCCGGCATCAACCTTTATGCCGGTTATTCGCGCGGCTTCAAATCCGCGGGGATCAACCTGGTGACGCCGGTGCAGCTCGCCAACGGGCCGGCTCCGGTGACTTTCGATCCGGAGATCGTGGATTCCTTCGAAATCGGCCTGAAGACCGATCTGTTCCACAACGCCGTCACCTTCAACCTTGCCGCCTTCCGGTCCGACGACAAGGGCTATCAGGCCAATCAGGGGGTGATCGTGCAGACGGGCAGCGGGCCCATCGCCCGCTATTTCATCACCAATGCCGGCAAGGTCCGCACCCAGGGCGTCGAAATGGATGTCCGGGCGAGATGGAACGGCCTGTCGCTGACGGGCGCCGCCACCTATAACGACGCCAAATACCGGTCCTACACCAACGCCCAATGCCCCTATCTCTGGGTCACGGCGGCCAATGGCGGCATCTGCGACATTTCCGGGCGCCAGATCGCGGGCGTGTCGAAATTCGTCTATACCATCGCCGCCGAATATGCCTTCGCCCCACGGCCGATATTGGGCACGGAGGCGACGCTGTTCCTGGGCGGCGACTATAATCACCGGACCGGTTTCTACGGATCGCTCAACACCGATCCCTTCGCCCGCGTGCCGGGCTATGGGCTGGCGAGCGCCTATGCCGGAATCCGGAGCGCCGACAATCGCTGGGAATTGCGGCTGTGGGGCCGCAACCTCTTCGACAAACAATATTTCGTCAATGCGTCGGTCGATCAGGTCACGACCTATTCCTACAACGGGACGCTTGGCGATCCGCGCTTCTACGGCGCCACGCTCCGGATGAAGCTGTGAACCGCGCCGCCGCCGCCCGCCGGGCCGCCCGAACCCTTCCAACGATCCCCGCCAGAAGCGGCTTTGCCCAGACAGGAGACAGCAGATGACGATTGCCAACCGGTTGAAGCTGGGCCTTGTCCTCCATGGCGTGGGCCGGGGATGGCAAAGCTGGCGCCATCCCGAAGCCATCATCGATGGCAGCACCAATATCGACCTTTATGTCGAGCAGGCGCAACTGGCCGAAAAGGGCCTGTTCGACTTCGTCTTCGTGGCCGACAGCCTTCAGATCGACGAAAGGTCCATGCCCCATTATCTGAGCCGGTTCGAACCGGCGACGATTCTTTCGGCGCTGGCGACCGTCACCAGCCATATCGGCCTGGTCGGCACTTTCACGGTATCCTATTCCGAACCCTTCAACCTGGCCCGCCAACTGGCATCGCTCGACAAGATCAGCCGGGGCCGGGCGGGCTGGAACGTGGTCACGTCCTGGCTTGCCGGGACCGCCGCCAATTTCGGCAAGGACAGGCATTTCGCCCATGACGAGCGCTATCGCCTGGCCGCGGAATATGTCGACGTGGTGCGGGGACTGTGGGACAGTTTCGAACCCGGCGCGCTGGTGGGGGACAAGGAGGCGGGCGTCTTCCTCGAACCCGGCAAGCTCCACACCCTGGATCATGCCGGGGAGTTCTTCCGCGTTCGTGGCCCGCTCAATCTCGACAGGACGCCGCAGGGCTATCCCGTGACCTTCCAGGCCGGCACGTCGGAGGAGGGCCGGAACTTCGCCGCCAGCTATGCCGATGCGATCTTCAGCGTGCCGCGCAGCAAGGAACAGTCGATCGCCTTCCGCAGCGATCTGCGCCGCCGCGCCGCGGAGGCCGGGCGCGATCCCGACAAGCTCTATGTCTTCGGGGCGATTTCCGCGCAGGTCGCCTCCACCCGGGAGGAACTCGACCGCCTGGTGGAGGAGCGCAATCGCTATAATTCGATCGAGAATGCCCTGTCGTCGCTCGGCCAGTCGTTCAACGACTATGATTTTTCCAGGCATGATCTGGACGCGCCCTTTCCCGCGGTGACGGAGGAATGGCTCAACAGCAGCCAGGGGGCGGTCACGCGCATCGTCAGCGCGGCGGTCGAGGAAGGGCTGACGCTGCGGCAGACCGCGCTGCGCTTCGGCAGGCCGATCGACAGCCTGGACGGCACGCCCGAAGAGATTGCGGACCAGATGCAGAGCTGGCTGGACGACGGCGCCATCGACGGCTTCATGCTGACGGAGGGGCTGCCGGGCCAGCTGAAGGCATTTGTCGAGCAGGTCGTGCCGGTGCTGCAGCGGCGCGGATTGCTGCGGACCAGCTATGAGGGCGCGACCTTCCGCGAGAATCTGGACCTGCCGATACCGCAGAACCGCTATTCGGGCGCGGCGGCATGAGAATGAGCGGGGCGATCCGCCGGATGAAGGCGCTTTGGCGGACGGCGGCCGGCGCGGCGGTCGTTGTCCTGCTCGTTCCGCTTGGCGGGTGCGATCGCCCGGCCGACGGCGACGGTCAAGTCCTGCGCGTCGGCACGCACAGGGGCGGCACGCGGGGCATGATGCTTGCGGCCGGAGAGTTGAAGGACGTGCCCTACCGGATAGAATGGGCGCAGTTCCCGAGCGCCCAGACGCAGATCGAGGCGATTTCAGCGAATGCGGTGGATGTGGGGATTGCCGGCGTGGCCTCCTTCCTCTTCGCCTATAACGGCAACCCGCAATTGCGTGCGATCCAGGCCATGGACGGAGGACCGGAGCAGAAGGCGGTCGCCGTCATCGTTCCGGAAAAATCGGCGGCGCGGGACATGCGCGACCTTCGCGGCAGGTCGATCGCCACGACCAGGGGGTCGGTCGGGCACATCACGCTGCTCCAGGCGCTGGAACAGGCCCATCTGAAGACCAGCGACGTGTCGATCAGCTTCCTGAGCCCGAACGATGCCATGACCGCCTTCGCCACGGGCAAGGTCGACGCGCTTGCGATATGGCTTCCCTATCTGGCGACCGCCGTCCGCAGCCACCATGCGCGGGTGCTGACCTATGCCTGGAACGGCACATCCAACTATCTGGTGCAGGTGAGCAGCGACGCTTCGGTGCGGGCGAAACATGCGTTGCTGGAGGATTTCCTGCGCCGCTATGCGCGGGCGCAGCTCTGGGCGAACGGGCATCCGCGCGAATGGTCGGAAATCTCTTCGCGGGAAACCGGCGTTCCGCGCGACATCGCCGCCTACAGCGCCGAACGCTGGCACTGGACGCCTGCCCCGGTGGACGGCCGGGTGGCCGACGCCCTGCACGAAACGGCGCGGATCTTCGCCGCGGAGCTGCCGCCGCCGCACCGCGACGGCGCGGCGGGCCTGGATTCCAGCTTCGACCATGCGGTCGACGGATCGGGAGGCCCGCGCAGCGGAGGGTGATCCGCCTCCCTGAAAATCCCTGGTGGTGCGGCCATCGCTTTGCGCTTAGGTTCCCCCCTCGAAATCACGATCGGTCATGAGGTGGAGGATGAAGTACAGGATCGGTTTCGACGATCAGCGCAAGCTGGTTTCCGTTTCCTTCTTCGAATTTCTGGATGCGGAAACCGGCCAGCGCTACACCACGGAATTGTCTGACGGGCTGCGCGCCAGGCAGGGGAGGGGGCACTATAACCTCCTCATCACGGTCGGGCAGCAGGACATCATGCCCCAGGGCACCGTGGAGGCGATCAACGATCTGGTCGAATCCGAAGCCTTCAGGATCATCCGCAAGACGGCAGTGGTTTCGCACAGCGCGCTGCATGCGATGCAGGTCAAGAGGATCGGAGAAAACCGCCTGATCAGGCCGGTCGCCACCGAAAAGGAGGCAATGGACTGGTTTGCCGAGGAGGAAGGGCCAGAGTAGCGCCGCCGGGCGATGCGCTACACCGGATGTCGTGGCAGATCGCTGAGCGCCGAGACATTGCGGTAGCGGGTGGCGCGCCCGATGACCATGCCGTCGGAAAGCTGATCGACCAGTTCCCGCTGGATTTCCTGCCACGGCGTCTGCGCCCTGGGCATGGGGAAGCCGCCTGCCGCCTCCAGCGCGTCCCGCCGCCGCGTCAGTTCGGCCTGTTCGACCAGCAGGTCCGCCCTGCGGCGGCGCAGATCGATGCGAATCCGGTCGCCGGACCTGACCAGAGCCAGATTGCCGCCGCTCGCCGCCTCCGGCGAGGCGTTGAGGATCGACGGGGAGGCGGAGGTGCCCGATTGCCGGCCGTCGCCGATGCAGGGCAGGACGCTTATTCCCCGCTTCACCAGGGCGGCCGGCGGGCGCATGTTCACGACCTCCGGAGCGCCGGGATAGCCGACCGGTCCCGCGCCCCGCATCACCAATATGCTGCTTTCGTCTATCCCGCTTGCCGGATCGTCGATCCGTTTCCGGAAATCCTCCGGGCCTTCGAACAGGACGGCCGTGCCTTCGAACGCGTCCGGATCGTCGGGATCGGTCAGATAGCGGTCCCGGAATTCAGATGTGATGACCGACAATTTCATGATCGCCGATGCAAAGAGATTGCCGCGCAGCACGATGAAGCCGGCATTCCGGCGCAGGGCCGTTTCGGCGGTGCGGATCACATCGCTGTCGGTCGCCACGGCGTTCCGGCAATTCTCGCCCAGCGTGCTGCCGTTGACCGTCAGCGTGCCTTCATGGATGCGGCCCATCCGCATCAGTTCCGCGACGACCGCCGGAACGCCGCCTGCCCGGTGGAAATCCTCCGCCAGATAGGCGCCGGCGGGCTGCATGTTGACGAGCAGGGGAACGTCATGGCCCCGTTCCCAGTCCGCGATGCCGAAATCGACGCCGACATGGCGGGCTATGGCTATGATGTGGACCGGCGCGTTGCTCGATCCCCCGAGCGCGGTGTTCACGACCACGGCATTTTCGAAGGCTTCGCGCGTCAATATGTCGGAAGGGCGGATATTCTGCCGCACCAGTTCCACGATCCTGCGCCCGGTGCGATAGGCGGCGGCGCCGCGTTCCCGATAGGCGGCCGGAATGGTGCCGCTGCCGGGCAGGGAGAGGCCGAGCACTTCGGCCAGGGCATTCATCGTCGACGCGGTGCCCATCGTGTTGCAATAGCCGGCTGAGGTGGCGCCATCCATGATCGCCTTCCTCATCTCGCCCTCGCTGATCCGGCCGGCGGCATGTTCGGCGCGCAATTTCCAGGCGATGCTGACCGCGCCCGCCCGCTCGCCCCTGTACCAGCCGTTGAGCATCGGCCCGTTGGTGAGCACCATGGCGGGGATGTTGGCGGTCGCCGCCGCCATGATGCAGGCGGGGGTCGTCTTGTCGCAGCCCGTGGTCAGCACGACGCCGTCCAGCGGATAGCCGTGCAGCGTTTCGACCAGTCCCAGATAGGCGAGGTTGCGGTCGATCGCCGCGGTCGGGCGGCGGCCGGTCTCCTGGATGGGATGGACCGGAAACTCCAGCGGAATGCCGCCTGATTCGCGAATGCCGTCCTTCACCCGCTGCGCGAGTTCGAGATGGCTTCTGTTGCAGGGCGAAAGGTCGCTGCCCGTCTGGGCGATGCCGATGATGGGCCGCCCGCTCTGGAGCTCTTCCGGCGTCAGTCCGAAGTTCAGATAGCGTTCCGTGTACAGCGAGGCGAGTACCGGATCCTCGGCATTGTCGAACCATTGCCGGGACCGCAGCCTGTGTTCCTCCCCGGACTTTCCGCCGCCGCTCATCTGCCGCCTCCCTAAAAAGTGACTTCCGGTAAAAAAGTCGATTTAATATTGTATGGTGGATAATGTGGCATATGATCGCGTCGGTGACAACTGCCGCCGAGTCCGGCGGATGCGGGGCGGGAAAACCCGGCCGGTGGAGGGGAAGATCATGAGCGGACCCAATCATGTCGATCGAGGCCAGCGGAGCCCGGAAGGCGGCAGGCCTGCCATGACCGGCATTGCCGCCGGGCTGTGCAGGCGTCTTCTCGCCCCTTCCCTCGTGGCTGCGATGACGATCGGCCTTGCCGCCTGCCGCGGTCCGGCAGAGCCTTCCGTCGGCGGCAGTTCGGCCGACTGGGCGCATTATGGCGGGACGCAGGACGAGATGCGCTTCAGCCGGCTGGAGGAGATCAACGACGGCAATGTCGCGTCGTTGGGCCTTGCCTGGTCGCTCGATCTGGAGGGGGAGCATCAGCTGGAGGCGACGCCGCTGGCGGTCGGCGGCACGCTCTATTTCACCGGTCAGGACGCATCGGTCTATGCGGTCGATGCGCGGACCGGAAAGCGGCTCTGGCGCTGGGACTCACGGGAATGGGCGCTGCGCCCGCAGACCATGCACTATATCTTCTCGGTCAACCGAGGCGCCGCCTATTGGCAGGGCAAGGTCTATGTCGGCACGCGCGACGGCCGGCTGGTGGCTCTGGACAGCCGGACCGGCCGCCCCATCTGGTCGCGGCAGACGGTGGCGGAGGATTCCTTTCAGTTCATCACGGGCGCTCCCCGCGTGTTCAATGGCAAGGTGATCATCGGCAATGGCGGCGGGGACTGGGCCGCCAGAGGCTATGTCACGGCCTATGACGCGAACAGCGGCAGGCAATTGTGGCGTTTCTACACCGTGCCGGGCGATCCGGCGAAGCCGTTCGAGCAGCCGGCGCTGGCGATGGCCGCGAAAAGCTGGACCGGGCAATGGTGGAAATGGGGCGGGGGCGGCACCGTCTGGGACGGGATCACCTATGACGCGGAGATGAACCGCATCTATATCGGCGCAGGCAATTCGGGCCCCTATAATCCGCGCCTGCGCACGCCCGGCGGCGGCGACAATCTCTTCCTCGCCTCCATCGTCGCGCTGGATGCCGATACGGGCCGTTATATCTGGCATTATCAGGTCAATCCGCAGGAAGCATGGGATTACAAGGCGGCAGCCCAGATGACGCTGGCGCGGCTCACCATCGACGGGAAGCCGCGGCGCGTGTTGATGCAGGCGCCGACCAACGGCTTCTTCTATGTGATCGACCGCGACAGCGGGAAGCTGATTTCGGCCGAAAAGATCGGCAAGGTCAACTGGGCCGAGCGGATCGACGTGAAATCCGGCCGGCCTGTGGAGGTGCCCAATGTCCGGTATGAAAAGGGGCCGATAACCATCTGGCCGGGCCCGCAGGGCGCGCATAATTGGCAGTCCATGGCCTATAATCCGGATACGGGGCTGGTTTATATACCCTATATGCAGCTCGGCGCCGTCTATGAGGAAGACAAGGCCTTTCTGGAGAGGGTGAAGGCGAATGGCGGCGAGCCCATATTCGGCGTTTCGGGCGCAGGCACGCATTTTTCGATCCATGCCGATCCGAACGACCCGCGCGACGGCAAGGGCGAACTCATCGCCTGGGACCCCGTGGCGCAGAAGGCCCGGTGGAAGGTCCAGTATGACAGCCTGTGGAACGGCGGCACGATGACCACGCGGGGTAACCTCGTCTTCCAGGGCGATGCCGACGGGATATTGCACGGATATGATGCCCGCACCGGCAAGCAACTGTGGCGTTTCAACGCGGGGCTGGGGATCATCGCGCCGCCGATCACCTATGAAGTGGACGGCAGGCAATATCTCTCGCTGCTGGTCGGCTATGGCGGCGGCGTGGCGATGCTGGGCCGGTATGCGGATCGCGGCTGGAAATATAATGCGCAGCCCCGGCGTCTGCTGACCTTCGCCCTGGGGGGCAAGGCGCGGCTCCCGAAGACGGCGCCCGCGGATTTTCAGGTTCGCGCGGTGGACGATCCGAAGCTGGTTCTGGATGAAGCCGCGGTCAAGCGCGGCGCCAGGCTCTATGGAGCGAACATGTGTCACGCCTGCCATGGCGCGGGCCTCAACAATACCGGCGTTCCCGGGCCGGACCTTCGGGAATCGGGCGTGGCGCTGGATTACCAGGCCTTCTCGCAGCTTCTGTCGGAAGGGCCGCTCATGGAGCGGGGCATGCCCCGCTTCGAAACCCTCTCCGATGCGGACAAGCGCGCGCTGTGGAGCTATATCCGGGCAGGAGCGCGCGTGTCGCTCGGCAAGCGCAAGGCGAACGACGCGCCCGTGAAGGCGACCGCATTCTGATGGCATGATGATGGGCGGAAACGGCCGGGGGACATGCTTTCACGCCCGAATGGAGCGGAATGTTCCTCTGGTTTCGCGAAGCCGATCCGGTGTGAAAGACTGGCTCCCCGAGTAGGATTCGAACCTACGGCCATTCGATTAACAGTCGAATGCTCTACCGCTGAGCTATCGGGGAGCGGCCCGGCTTGCGCCGGGCAGGCCGCGCATATGCAGCGGCTTTGGCGAAATGGCAAGGGCCGGAACCGCCGCCAGTCCGAAAAAAATGCCTGAACGGCCCGATGCGCGCGGGGCATGAGCCAAGGCGCGTCAATCTGCCTGAATTTGGGAGGTTTTCCGGTGCCGCCGCAGGATGGAAAGTGGCTCCCCGAGTAGGATTCGAACCTACGGCCATTCGATTAACAGTCGAATGCTCTACCGCTGAGCTATCGGGGAGCAACCCGGCTTCCGCTGGGCAGGCCGCGCCTATAGCAGCGGATTTCCGGCAATGGCAAGCGCCAAATGACGGAATTTTCACGCGATGAACTGTTCGGCCGCGATCCGGTCGTCCAGCGTATGTTCGGGGTCGAACAGCAAGGTCAGCGGGGTCGCGCGGTCGATCTTCACCTCGACCTGCGCGACGTCGCGCACTTCGCGCTGGTCGGCAACGGCGCTGACCGGGCGCTTCACGGGATCGAGCACCGTGAACTGGATCGCCGTATTTTCCGGCAGGATCGCACCGCGCCAGCGCCGGGGGCGGAAGGGGCTGATCGGCGTCAGCGCCACCAGCGCCGATCCGAGCGGCAGGATCGGTCCATGCGCCGAGAGATTATAGGCCGTCGATCCGGCCGGTGTCGCCACCAGCACGCCGTCGCACACCAGTTCGGGCAGGACGGTGCGGTCGTTGACCTTCACCTCCAGCTTGGCGGTCTGGCGCGTTTCGCGCAGCAGCGAGACTTCGTTGATGGCGGGGATGGAGAAACGCTCCCCATCCACGGTGTCGACGACCATGCGCAGCGGATTGACCTTGAACGGCTTGGCTGCTTCTATCCGCTGTTCCAGCCGTTCGAGCCGCCATTCGTTCATCAGGAAGCCGACCGTGCCCAGGTTCATGCCGAACACCGGCAGGATTCGCCGCCCCTCCAGCATGGAGTGCAGCGTCTGGAGCATGAAGCCGTCGCCGCCCAGTGCGATGATCATGTCCGCCTGCTCCACGGGCACGAAATCATAGGCGGCGCGCAGCCTTTCCTCCGCCGCCTTGGCCGCCGGGCTGGGGGACGCGACCAGAGCGCGCCGGACGTCGTCGGTCATCCGCCGGTCACGCTCATATGCCGCTGCACCGCCGGCGCGGCATCGGCGCCGATGCGGAAATCATGCGCCGCCGGCTTCAGCCGCAGGGCGCGGTCGATCAGCGGCTCCACCGCGGGCAGGCCGCCCTCGCGGAAGGCCGCCTTCAGGTCGACATGATCCTCATGGCCCAGGCACATGAAGATCTTGCCTTCGCAGGTCATGCGCATGCGGTTGCAATCGGCGCAGAAATTATGGGTGAGCGGCGTGATCAGTCCCAGCCGCGCCTTCAACCCCTCGACCGCATGATAGCGCGCGGGGCCGCCGGTGCGATGCGGGACCGGCGTCAGCGCGTGATGCCGGCGGATCGAATCGGCCACCTGCGTCAGCGGCAGATAATGATCCGTCCGGTCTTCCCCGGTTTCGCCCAGCGGCATGGTCTCGATCAGCGTCAGGTCGAAACCCCGCGTATCGCACCAGTGCAGCATCGGCAGGATCTCGTCCTCATTGATGCCTCTGAGCGCGACCATGTTGATCTTGACCGACAGGCCGGCGGCCCGCGCTGCCTCCAGCCCTTCGAACACCGGCCGGATGTCGCCGTTCCGGGTGACATGGGCGAAACGTTCAGGATCAAGGCTGTCCAGGCTGACATTGATGCGCCGGACGCCCGCATCCGCAAGCGCCTGCGCATGGTGCGCGAGCCGCGTGCCGTTGGTGGTGAGCGTCAGTTCGTCGAGGCCCGCGCCCACATGCCGGCCGATGCGCCGGACGAGGTCGACGATGTCGCGCCGCATCAGCGGTTCGCCGCCGGTCAGCCTGATCCTGCGCACGCCCCGGGCGATGAAGAGATCGGCCAGCAGCGCGATCTCCTCCAGCGTCAGGACCTGGTCCCTGGGAAGGAAGGTCATCCGCTCCGCCATGCAATAGCGGCAGCGCAGGTCGCACCGGTCCGTCACCGAAATCCGCAAATAGCTGATCCGGCGGCCGAGTGCATCGGTCAGGACCGTGCGCCCAAGATCGGCCATCTCCATATATGCTAGCTAGGCGATGGACCTGCCCCGTGCAAGCGTCACCGGTTGCGGCAGCGTAAACAGGACGCTAACCGATGGGGTCTAGGAAGGGGCGATGGACCGTCCCGAGGAGCATCATGTGAGCGGCGAGACCGCACTGGACGGACAGCGCAGCCTCTTCATTCTGTCGCCGGGGGACCGCGACGGACTGTCGCAGCAGGTGCGGACGGCCGGCTGGCGCGCCATCGCCGCCCGTCGCGCGACCGATGCGGCGCAGCGCTTCCTGCACAGCGATGCCCAGATCGCCCTGGTCGACATGCGCGGCGCGCGCGATGGCGAGGCCGGCCTGATCACTTCGCTGGCGCCCGCGGTTGATGCGGGTGGGGGTGCGCTCATCGCGCTGGTCGACGCTCTCGACATGGCCGCCGTGCCCGGATTGCTGGAGGCGGGGGCGACGCATTTCCTTGCCGTGCCCTTCACGCCGGTCGAGCTGCGCGCGACGCTGGCTTCGGCGCAGCGGCTGGTCGACCGGCTCGTTGGCGGGACGACGCACAGCCGGCGCGCCCAGCGCATCCGGCGCGGGGATGCGCTGTACTGGGAAAGGGACGGGGACCGCATCCGCCTCAGCGACAATCTTGCGCGCCATCTTGGCCTTGAGCGGCAGAGCGTCGATCCGGCCGCCTTCATCCGCCGCCTGCCGCGATCGGAGCGCCGTTCGGTGATCGCCGCTCTGCGCGGCATGATGCGTTCCGGGCGTCCGGAGGCCTTCGCCCATGCCGCGCCGGGCCGTCCGGGCGACCGGCTGGTCCATCATCTGCGCCTGATCGACGGGGTGGTGGCGGCGGATGTGGAATGGCTGTCCGACGCGCATGGCCATGATGCGACCGGCCGCGACGACCTGACCGGGCTGCGCTCGCGTCAGGCGGCGCTCGACTGGCTGGAACGGCGGCAGGGGCTGGCGACGACGGTGCTGCTGCTGTCGATCAGCCAGTTCGACCGGATGAACGCCGCCTATGGCCAGGTGGTGGGCGACGCGCTGCTGGGCCGGATCGCCCGCCGCATAGAGCGCATGACCGTCGACATGGCGGTCGGCGCGACGGTTGCGCGCATCGCCGGGACCGAATTCCTGATCGGCCTGACGGGCGAAGCGGCGACGGCGGAGAAGGCGACCTTCCTGGCCCGGCAACTGATCGGCGCCATCGGCCGTCCGTTCAGCGCGGGCGACCATCTGATCCGTTTGACGGCGCGTTGCGGCATTGCCCAGTCGCGTCCGGACGACGACGCCACCCGGCTGATCCGCCGCGCCGGCACCGCTCTGGCCGACGCCAGGGTCGGGGGAGGGGAGGGCATCCGCATCTTTTCTTCGGAAAAGCGCAGCCGACAGGTGGATGCCGACCAGTTGGAAACCGACCTGCGCCTCGCCTTGCATCGCGGGGAGATCGGCATATTGTTCCAGCCGCAATATCCGGTCGGGGGCGAGCATATGATCGGGGTCGAGGCGCTGGCGCGCTGGAACCACCCGCAATATGGCGCTCTGGGGGCGGGGATGCTGTTCGCCACGGCGGAGCGTTCCGATTACATGCTGCCGCTTTCGGCGCATATTCAGGCCGAAGCGCTGCGGCAGGCCGCCGCCTGGCCGCGCGCGCTGTCGCACCTGCGCCTGTCGATCAACGTCACGGCGGAGGACATCGCCCAGCCCGGCTTCATGCCGCAGTTCCTGAACCTGGTGGACATGAGCGGCTTTCCCCGGTCGCGCCTGACGGTGGAGATCACGGAGAGCGGCCTGATCGAGGATGTGGACAATGCCACCGCCTTGCTGACGGCGCTGCGGGCCGAAGGGCTGGCGGTGGCGGTGGACGATTTCGGCACCGGCTATTCCAGCCTTGCCTATCTCAAGAGCCTGCCGCTCGATTATCTGAAGATCGACAGCGGGCTGGCGCAGGACATTGCGGGGACCGCCCGCGACAGGATCATCGTTCGGGGCGTCATCCACATGGCGAAGTCGCTGGGCCTGCGCGTCATTGCCGAAGGGGTGGAGACCGAGCAGCAGCTCGATCTCCTCACCCGTGAAGGTTGCGACTATTATCAGGGTTTCCTGCGTTCGGCGGGCGTTTCCTCCGCCGATCTGGTGGCGCTGGCGCTAAAGGCCTAACCCCACCCGTCCGATCAGGCTTGCCCCCGCATGGCGGCCTTCGGGGCCTGCGATGCCGCTGTCGGCATAGCGCAGGCCGGCGAACCAGCGGCCCTTCATATAATCGACGCCGATCCCATAGTCCCAATAGGCGCCGTCCGGGCGCAGTCGCGCGGCGCGGGCCGGGTCGCGCGCATCGCCCGCAGACCGGCCGATCCGCGCGGAGACGGTGAGGGGCGTGCCCGGCAACCCCATCGCCGCCGACGCGGACAGATAGAGATTGTCCCCGCCGATGGACGACTGCCTGGGGGCATAGCTGCCGCTGACGTCGATGCTGGCCGGCCCGATCAGGAAAGCCGCGCCAGCGCCGATTTCGCCATAGCCCTGTCCGGAACTCCCGGGGAAAAGGTGATAGCGGCCTTCGGCGGAAAGCCGCCATCCGCCGATCTGCCGGGCATAGACCGCCCCCAGGTCGACGACGGCATCGGCTCCGCCATGCCGGGCGCTGCCCCATAGCGAGGCGGCGGCGCCGTCGAGGCTCAGCCCGTCAGCCACGGGCACGGACAGCGTACCCCGCAGCACCGGGTCGCCCTCGCTCCAGCTCAGGCCCCGGCGCCGCTCGTCGCTTGCGACCTCGACCGTGGCCGACAGGCCGTCGGCATATTGCGCGAAGGCGGGGCCGGCGCCGACGCCAGCCAGGAAGGCGCTGGCCAGAATGGCGCAGGCCAGCGCCGCCCTGTCTTCAGTTGGAGGCAAGATTGCGGACGGCATCAAGCTCGGCCAGTAGCGGCGCGTGGTCCGCCTGTGCAACCGCGATCAGATGTTCGCGGATTGCGCCTTCATAACGGGTCAGATTGCGTTCGCCCGACTGGCGGCCGGGCGTACAGGCGCCATGCTCGCTGCCGGAAAACTGTCTGTCGCTGGAAACCGTGCGGCTGAGCGCCGGTCCATGGCTGAGCGCCCGGTCGACCAATATGGTGGCGGTCCACTGGCACCGCTGCATGTCGGCTCGGTTCGGGGTCCGGGCGCCGATGGTTCTGGTGCGGAACTCGGCGCGGGCGCTGTAGGTCGCCTCGACAGGCTTTCCGCCATGGTCGATCTGCACGCTGTGCGTGGCCGCTGCCGCGGCCAGGGCAATAAGGGTCAAACTCATGTCATTCTCCTGCTTGGCGCCGGACTTTGCTGTCCGGTCGCCAGAGCGGGATTTAGGTTGCGACTGTTGCTGGCTGTTGTCCGAGGGATGACAAAGGGGTGCTGGCGTTCAGGCCGCCGCCTTCGCCAGCCCCTTGGAAAGCTGCAGCGCGCCGTTGAGCCGCGCCGCCGGATCGGCCCAGGCCCGGTTCACCACCACCTTGCTGTCGGGCCGCAGCCGCGCCACGCCGTTCAGCCGCTGGATATAGGCGACCAGCCCCTCGGGCCGGGGGAAGCGGTCCTCGAAGAAGCTGACCAGCGCGCCCTTCGGTCCGACATCGATTTTCGCGATATTGGCGGCGACGCAATTCTGCTTGATCTCGATGATCTTGAACAGGTTCTGCGTCGGCGCGGGCAGCTTGCCGAACCGGTCGATGAGTTCGGCGGCGAACGCCTCCAGCCCCTGCCGGTCCTCGACTTCGTTGAGGCGTCGATAAAGCCCCATGCGCAGGTCGAGGTCGGGCACATAATCCTCCGGAATGAGGATCGGCGCGTCCACGGTGATCTGCGGCGAGAAGCTCTCGCGCGCCTTCTCCAGCCCCGCGCCGCCGGCCTTCGCCTCCAGTATCGCGTCCTCCAGCATCGACTGGTAGAGTTCGAACCCGACCTCCTTGATATGGCCGGACTGCTCGTCGCCCACCAGATTGCCCGCGCCGCGTATGTCGAGGTCGTGGCTGGCAAGCTGGAACCCCGCGCCCAGCGTATCCAGGTCGGACAGCACCTTCAGCCGCTTTTCCGCCGTTTCGGTGATCACCCGGTTGGCGGGCGTGGTGAAATAGGCATAGGCGCGCGTCTTCGCCCGCCCGACCCGCCCGCGAAGCTGGTAGAGCTGCGCCAGGCCGAAGCGGTCCGC
>NZ_JAINEZ010000091.1:0-20244 GCF_019873065.1 Sphingobium sp. PNB | reverse complement strand
GGACGCGGTGTGGCCGTCCGCCGCCGGTGCCACGTAGTACGCTGTATCACCTATATCGAGATCAGCGTTGCTCAGCTTTAGCTTATACACAGTACCGGCTGGCTTGAACGGGCCATCACCGGCAAAGTGGCCGATGCTGAATGCCTTGTTGTGCCAGATGGAAAAGATGTTGGAGAACATCGGATTATCGACGCGGTTCAACTGGAACGCAACCATTTGATCTTGCATGTAACTCCTTACTTCGGAGTCCATCTTGTCAAACGGCCACAGGTGAACCCGGTCGACCTGGAGCGTGTCATAGGACCAATCTACATGGAGGCCCTTCTGGAAGCACTGGCCCGCCCAATCCTCAAGCGTGTTCCGGTTGCCGTTGCAGTAAATGCCCTTGCTCGCGTTGAGCGTGAGAAAACGCGCCAGATGAAGGCCGCTGACATCTGGAAAATAGAAGTCGTAATCGAAGTCACCGCAGGTGTACGTAACACCGGGGACAACTGCTGGTTGATTGCGGCTTGTCGAAAAATCGTACATCTTGATACGGCCATTCGTGCCGGTCGTGCTTCCTGCGTTTGTGAACCCCTTGCCGCTATGGCCGATTACAAACATCGTTGTGCGCGTCTGATCTGCACCAAGTTCGCCGTCAGCGGCGCCCAAGAAATAGTGCGCGCCAGGCAGGATGACTGTGCTGCCCAGCAATATCTTTGCTCCCTGCGAAACCACAGGAACGCCAGCAATCGCAGCCTGATTTATGAGCGCCTGATAGCCGGTCGCCATGTCGTTTGCGCCAGTGCCGTCCCAACCGGAAATGTCGAGGACATTGGCCTCGCGAGAACCCAGAGTGCCTTGCAGGACGGCAGGCGTTACAGCCGCGTTCGCCGTCGCGGCCACTTCCTCTATCGCCGCCTCGCTCTCCTGAAACCACTGCTTCGCCGTCCCGTTGTCCGAGAGGATGGAGCCGGGGGTGGTGCCCATGTTGGCGGCTGCATCATCGACCCCAACGGCTGTAGCGTTGGCCTTCCCGCCGATGGAGGCAACCGCATCATAGGCAAGGTCAGCCGTTTCCTTCAGGTTCAGGAAATTCTGGTCCACCTCATCGTGGGTGAGAGGTGCCCCCTTGCCGGCGCGGGTGGTGATGTCGGTCACGGATCAATACCCCACCGCGATATAGTAGGCCGTGCACGTCTCGCTGGCATTGTAGGCGGAGAAGCCGCTGGCCGAAGTGGATGAGACAGTGGGATAGTTGTCCTGTGCCGTGCTGCTGAACTCTCCCACCCCATTGCAGACCGCGAACGATGCGTTCGGAAACGCTGCGGCGTAATTGACCGAAGTGGAAGCGCCGGACGTGGCCGTGAACGTGCCCCACGCCACCTGAAAAACGTTGGTTGTGCCGGGTAGGTTGAACCGGATATAGCCGGGATTGGCCAAACTCAGCGCGGTAATGCCCACCGCCCCGATACCGTCCAGCGCACCATCCGCTGTCGTCGCGCCCGTGCCGCCCTTGGCTACCGGGACAGTGCTTTCCGTGGCCGCAGAGCCAAGGCCAAGCGCCGTCCGCGCATCGGCCGCCGTGGTCGAACCCGTGCCACCGCTGGAGACAGGGAGGGCAGCGGTGCCAGCCAGAAAATTCTGAAGCGTGCTGGAGAAGGACTGACGGATGATGGCAAGGATGGAGCGCAGGGCGTTATCCGTGTTTTGCACTGGCATGCCGGTGTTGATGTTGATGCCATCAACGGTCGTGTTGCTGCCGGCCGTGGGCGACCAGTCGAAGATCGATGCCATATGTTCTCCGGGCACAAAAAAAGGCCCGTTGCGGGCCTTGGTTGGTGGACTCGACTCCCCGCCGACGATCTGGCCTAGTCAGCCGATCGATTCGGGGGTGATTTATGTCAGAACAGCAGATTGCGAATGCGATCAGGCACAAGCTGGTCTTGTCGATCCGCTACAAGGAAGAAGTGAGGGTTATTGAACCCCATCTTCTGGGCTACGACCGTGACGGGCACCTAACCTTGAGCGCATGGCAGATAAGTGGGATAAGGCCGGGATGGCGAGATTTTCATGTAGAAAAACTGCGCGCCATGTCCACAACTGGGCAAACCTTCGCCATGCCGAGGAAGGGCTATAACCCGATGGATACGACCATGACCCGCGTGGTTTGCCGTCTATGAAGCCTCCACAATTGCACTGGCGTGGCCAGCGGGCGGGGCCGCTGTGAAGCGCGCAGTCGGACCAATGCTCAGACATTCTCGCCTCCTTGTTAGGGCGGGGGATTCAGGTTAGGTTGGTGGGATGCTCGATAAGCCCAACCCGCTCGTATTGCTTGCTCTTTACGTCTTGGCGATCTGCGTTTTAGCGTTTCTCGCCGGTATATTTTTCAAGGCTGGCTGGTCGTTTTTCTAATGTCACTCAGGCGGACGCGACCCGATAGCCGCTACACCACCCGCACCGCGACCAAACAAGCCGCCGATGTAGCGCGCGTTGCGGTCGATCCCTTGGAGCCTAAGCCGGTCAGCCGCCTGCAATTTAAAGGCTTGACGCATAGCATCCTCGAGAGCAGCGCGGTCAGTATTAAAGAGAAGCGCCGCAGCATCCTCACGCGCGCGCTCTCCGGCCTTGCCAGCGCCGAATTTCCAAACGTCACCGGCAGCATCCAACCCGCTTGCGAGGAGTCCGGCAAGCCCACCAGTGGCGGCCCCCTTGATCGCCTTCCCGGTGGCGTCCTGAAGAAGGGCTAGGTCATCGGTCATCGCGTCATCGGCCAAGCGTTCGGCCGTGGGCGAACCGGTATTGATCGCGCGATAGGTTTCGTAGGCCTGCCGCTCATCTTGCAACGTGCGGCCAAAACGGCCAAGGTCTGCGCGATCCCCGAACGCCTGCTCCAACGCGGCGCGCTTGCGGGGAGTGCCAAGGAGTGCAGCAGCCTTGTCTCCACCATCCACGCGGCGATCCACCGCATCACCCATTGCAGAGCGGTAGCCGAGCAGGAATTGATCAAGTTCGCTGTCGGTCAACCCGTCCGTCATGCGGACTATTTCCTGGTCAGATGCGTTCAGGGCCTTGCGCCCAAGCTCCATTGCCTGTTTCTCGCGCGCTGGTCCCTGATAGGCGGCGCGGGCCTGCGCATAGGCCGGGTTCAGCCGATCCACTTCATTGACAAGACTGGACCTAACGTCATTGATCGCGCGCCCGGCCTCGTCCAGATTAAGGCGACGCGTGACAGGATCGCGGTTCGCCTCGATAATGTCGTCAAGGCCACGCTTTACATAGTCGAGTGTCTGCGTGGTGAAACCGCGCTGCTGTGCTGGATTTTGGAATGTCGTCAGATTGCTAGCTTCATCCGCGCCGATGTTTACGGTCGGCTCCAGGCTTACATTGCCATCCGCATCTAGGCGAAAGCCCAAAGCAGCAGGATCACGCCTTTCATTGGCGGCGATCGTGCGGGCACGACTCAGCGCCTGACGGCCCGCTGGGGTATTCAGAATGGCGTCGAGTTCAGGCGTGCCGACAACCGGTGCCCTATACGCATCATCATAAAGGGGGGCAGCGGCAGCGCGAGCGCGCGATATAAGCTGATCAGAAGCCTCATACGGGTTCATGATCGGACCAAGATCGCGCGTGATGGCGGAGCGGATACGTTCGCCTTGCCCCTCCTGACGCGACAATACGGCTTCTCTCGCGAGCGTGCGAGACGGACCCGGCTTCCTTGCCAGAGAACCAGCCAAACCACGCACGTTGCTGCCCAGATCGGCCAGCATCAGGGGCACGCCGCGCTGTTCAGCTTCTTGAATAGCGAGGGCAGCCGCGCGAGGGCTGACATTATCCGCCTCCAGCGCTCTAGAGACTATATTACGGCCGATCCCCCCTTGCGGCGAGGTGAACCTCTTGGCTCCGGAAATGGTCTTTCCGGCGAGCCGGGACGCGACAGGCACAGCGGCCCCAATCGCACCACCCAACCCAGCGCCTAAGCCAGCACCGACAAGACTGTTCTCAGCACCTTCGCCATAGCCGAACCCAGAGAGTGCGCCGCTCGCCGCGCCAACCTTGGCACCCTGCCTGATAAGAGCGCCAAGGCCTTTCCCTGTGTTGGCAGCGGCACCTCCACCTGTCAGCAGTGACCCGCCAAGCTCGCCACCAAAAGATAGCCACGGGCTTTTCTTCCGGGTTGCTTCGATGCGGGCACGCTCTGCATCACGGCTGCGGCGATATGCCCCTGACGGGTCAAAATCGACTTTGCTGGAAAGCGGGGCGGCGATGGCGTTCGCAAGGATTCCTCCAAGGCCGACAGCCTCATCAGATAATCCAGCGGTGATGCCCTGCATGATAACGCTTTTGATGTCAGGCTTGGCCGCAGCATCTTGGATCGCGTTCCGGGGAGGAGTTATGGCGCGCTTTCGGCTTGCTTCAGGACGGAGAACCTGAGTGTTCCCCGGCGCTGAGGCCCCCATAAGCTGCGGATCGCCTGCCTTGATGCGCGTGTTGATGAATGTTTCGAGTTCTCGCGCCGCCTGATCGTTTGCGGCCTCAACCTCATATACTCCACCATCAGCGGCAGTGATGTGGTATGTCCCCATTCACTTGATCCTCTTGATGGTCTGCGGGAGGCCCTGGCCGCCGTTACCTAGAGCGGTCGATGCGCGGCGGGCATTGGCGATCATGTTTCTGATATTGGCTATACGCTGCTCGTTCGCTGCGTCCTGCACACCCCCGTTCGGGATTTGCTGGTCGAGCAAGGCTTGATCGGCATCGGTGAAAGTCCCTTCACCAGGACTGCGGATCAGCGGCTTGAGGAGGGGGCGCATGCCGTTCGCCGCTTCGTCAAATTGCCTCCGCGCCTGTGTCGGGAGATATTCCAGCAGAGAACCGGGGCCTACGCCCTTGAAGTTCTTATTGTAGAGGCTTTCAATGGTCCGCAGTTGCTGTTCAACGGCGTCTGCCCCAAGCGCCTTTTCGCGGGCGACCAGCGCGGCTTTACTTTCTGCTGCCGTGGGCTTGCGCGCTGGCGCTGCGCCGGTAGCGCCGCCCATGCTCGTCCATTGACCATTGCGGAAAATGACCCGCTGCCCGGTCTTGGGGTTGGTGGCCGTCTGGCCTTCGCGATAGTCTGCCATGCCGATCAATCCAGAATGAAGCCGGAGGGGAGTTTCGCGGCCGGTGAAGCCGAAGGTGCCTTGCCAGGCGCAGTGCGCTTCACTTCTATGCGCTTCGCCGTCTGGTAGTCCTCTTTGGGCTGATAGACGGTCGGATCATATGTCGAGCCGCGAAGTGCGCGCGCGATCATGGCCTTGCGAGGGTCGCTATCCGGCAGCTTGTTCCACATATCGAGGAGGCGTTCGGTTTCACCCGTTCGCTCCGCTTGCGGTGCGGTATAAGTCGGATTGAATGTGCCTGTGCGAGGATCAAGCAGACCGATCTGGTTGCCAATGGTCTCGACGCGCGGCCGCATTGCTTCGGCCAGCCGCGCCTCACGTTCCGCCTGCCGCTCAGCCAGCCTTTGCCGTCCCTGCGTCTCAAGCTGCTGCTGTTCCTGTATGAACGGCGCATAGGTCGGGCGCCCGCCACCCATGGTTTGCAGCGCGTCTCCGATGATGCCCATGATCTGCCAGCCTTTGCCGCCTTGCCCCCATGTGGACGGCTTCACGCCAGCGACCGGAGTCATCTCGACAAAGCCCGCGCTCGGATCGGGCATCTGGGCAGGCTGCAATTGCTCGTTGGTAAGCGGCGCTTGCAGATAGGAGGCGAGGGAAGGGGATTGCTGCTGCGGCTGTTGCGCGTAGATCGGCGCGCTCTGCATCAGGCTTCCCAGCGTCGTGGGCATCGGCTGCTGTTCCTTTCTGCCGTCCACCGCCATGTGCCAGTGTGGGCCGGTCGCGTGTTTGGAAGGGTGGTTAACCTCGTCCAGTGCTTCACGGACGTTCCATCCGTCCTGCTTCACTTGGTCGCGGTATTGGTCGAAGGTCATGCCGGGGATGGGTGCGACATCCCAAGCCATTCCAACATTGTGATAGGAGCGGGGATTGGCCCGCCCTAGCGCGCTGTTGGGGTCGCGCTTCCCCGATGTGATCCGAACGCCGGGGAATGTCTGAGTGAGGTAGTCAGAGAAGCCCATAGTGGACCGTCCGATAGCCCATTACTTCCGGCCCAAGCGCCCAAGGACGGAGCGCGGCGACCTCATCGGCCATAACGCCACGTTCGCGCCGGTCGAAAATGTCATATTCATAGATACCGAGGCCATCATCCATCTCGCCCAGCTTGACGATGTTCGACTTGAGGCGCGGGTCGGAGAGCGCCGCAGCACCCGACATGGCCGACCCAATCCCCCCAAGCAGCGAACCGATGCCGCTACTCGTCTTCTGCGTCCCCCCAGAGAACAGCGCCGACAGCGCGGAGGCGAGGTTGTTCGATCCGGTGTAGGGTAGCTCAGCGCCGACGCCCGCAGCCTGCAATAGCGATGCGAGGCTCTGGTTCTGCGCTTGTGGAGCAACGCCGGCAGCCGCGTCCTGCCGCGCCCGTTCGGCGTTGTAATTCTCGTAGAGGACATTCCCTTCCGCGTCGGCCAGCCTGTCCGTCAGAACGCCGGTATGCGCCCCTGAGCCATAGCGCCCGCCAAGCGAGAATTGAGAGTTGACCTCATCCGACACATCGCCGCGCATCCGGTCCAGCACGCTCGACAGCCCCGGATTGCTGGACGGGTCGAGATACTTCCCGCCGACCACATCCTTGTAATAGCCCTGACTCTGCTCTGTCAGAGGTTGCCAGCTATTGATGTTGGAGTTGATCGTGGGAATCGTGCCGGTGACGGTATTCGTCAGGTTCTGGAGATTGCCCTGATTGGCGTTGAAGACGCTTTGAACGTCGCCCGCCGCTTGTTTGGCAAGGGGAGTCGCCCACTTCTGAGCGCTGCCAGACGTGGATTTGCTGCCACCCGAAAGGCCCATGGCTAAACCTCTTTCCTCAATTCAGACTGCCAATGACCGTACCCATGCGGCCTCATGATCTTTTCCCAGCCCTTGCGGCTTGCGATCGTCACGAACAGCGCCCCCCGCTGCCGTGCCCATTCCTCCACATCGTGGATCGTCCTGTTGACCAGCGTTTCCATGTCGCCCGCCGCGATCATCACATGAACCTCGAACGCGCCGGTCGGGAACCGCTTGTCTTCCGTCAGCAGGCAGGCGGTTTCATCGCCCCATACCCGCATGAACCCGGCCCAAACCTGTTGGTCGAGCCACGAAATTTCGTGAGTTCTTGGATCAAGAACACTCGCGAACGCATCGCGAAAGCGGAGATAGAGGGGCGGTATCACCAGTGATTATTCCAGGCCGACCCGTCCCATGTCCGCACCTTGTTCGACGTGGTGTTGAAATAGGTGAACCCGCGCCGGGGAGACGCGGGGTCTGCATCCAGTTCCATGAACGGATAGCCTTGCAGCAGCGGGTTGACCGCCGTTGCCACCATCCGCATCCAGTCCTTGGCCGATGCCCAAGCCGAGGGGATCACCACCGACCTCCCTGCGCCGCCTGAACGAAATCGAACGAGTTGACATAGGACCAGTCGGCGTCCTCATCGAAGATCATGCGCGGCTTGATGTACCGTCCAGACGCGCGAACCGGCATGTCGCCATTCGGGCGGATCGATGAGCCAAGAAACTCGGTTGAGGCATTGCCAAGGCGTCGGCGGCCCTCCAGTTCGATCCTGACACTCGAAACCGCGTCCGTATCCAGCCTGACTGCCCGCACGCGAATATCCCGACCCTTCGCAGGCTCCAGAAACGGCAGTTCGATCTTTGCTTGCAGATTGGTCGAAGCGCCGAAGCTGCCCAGTGTCCCGTCATTCGCCACGATCATCAGGAAGGGGTTGCCGCCCTGCCAGATCGGGTCGTCAAAGCTCCCCGGAACCGTCTCCATGCCGCCCGGATAGAGCGCCGCGATCTGTTCGAACGTGTAGGACTGATCGGCCCCCGTCGAGACGCCGAAGAAGTCGCCTTCCACGTCCGTCCAGCGGTCCAGTTCCCAATTATAGCACCACAGGCGGCGCGGCATGGCCCAGATCACCAGCTTGCGGATAGGATCGACAGCGCAAGACACCTGGCTCTCTATGTCAGCCGTGGAATATTGCCCGAAAAACGTGCCATCGGTCTTGTTCGCGCCGATCATCTGGATTTCACCATCGGTGAATGCCATGAAGCCGCGCTGGCTGATGAAATAGACCGTTCGCCCAACCTGAACGATGGACCGGGGGGCGATGCAACCCACGCCCTGAGAAATCTTGTCGAACTGATAAATCAGCGGGGTTCCGACATATTGCCCGCGCCATATCTGCTCACGCTGGAACACCAGCATATACTCGCCACCCGCAAGGCCGGTGACTTCGCCGCCGTCCGGAATGATCTGGAAGTCGGACTGATCCGTCCCGACCGTCCAGCCTTCCGCATTATTGATGGCCGACCAATATACCGTCGAGTTGGCGCTATCCACGCCAGCGATCACGACGAAATCCTTGACGGTCGTAATGAACTTTCCGTTCGGAGGCGTCCCGCCAAGCAGGCCGGCCGTCCCCGCGCTGATGTCGTATTTGACCGGCTCGGCCCCCTGTACGCCGATCACCAGATCACCAAACTGAGCGAACTGCCACGGGTTGCTGTAGGTGTCCGCGTACTCGGAATCCCAGGTCGCGCCATTGTAGCGATAGAGACCAGCGTTGGTGCCGGCCAGCAACGCTACCGTTCCATCTATGCCGATGAACACCCGCCCGCCTTGAAAGGTCTCAGCAAGCGCCGTGGTGACGGCTGAATAAGCCTTGACCGGTCCATAGCCCATCGGGGTAGCAAACACATTGCGCGCCACCACAAGCCCGTCATGGCCATGCGGCGGCTGATCGGGCAGCCATTGCCCCAGTTTCACGAAACAAGCTCCCACGTGCCTACAGGACCAGCAGGAAGCGTCCATTCCTCATCTACGACATAATCGTCCACGGCGTAGTAGCTGGCGAAGTAGACGCGCTCATCTTCCTGGCTCGTCCATGAGCCAGTTGGGGCCGTCTGCACTTCCCAGGGCATCAGAAATACTCCACCGCGACCGTATCGGTGAGGTTGCCGCGCTTCTTGCGCGCCTCATGGGCGTTGATTTCGGCAATCATGCCTTCGACCGCGCCGTTGATCAGCGGCAGGCGATCGTCATTCCATCCCCGGAACTCAGCCTGTAGGAGCGCCCCGTAGAGATAGAGGTCGGGATGCTGCTCCAGCAGCCAATTCGTGGTGTTGACCTCCGATAGCGGCGTCAGCGTCCGCATGTAGGTCATGGTCAGGGTGTAGGTCGTGTCCGGTTCCGGCCCAAGGTGGATTGCCGCGCCGAAGATCGCGAAATTCTCAGGGCGGGCGGGATTCGCCTCGCTCCATTTCGTCTGAAAATCGTCAGCAGAAAGCTGCTTGAGCGGCGGATAGTCATCGATCCGCAGCGACATCGCGCCCTTATAGTCGGTGGGCATGGGGATGGAGGCATCGGCCGGGATCGTGGCCGCGCCTTCCTGATCCACGCTCGACAGGCGGCGGTTGAAAGACGCTTCCGCAAGCCGGATGAACTCAGGCGCCATCGTGGATAGCCCGCTATCGTTCATGCGGTCGCAGATCGCGTCCACAAGATCGGAATAGCTGTCGAGCGCCATCAGACTTTCCTGCGCCCTCTGCGGGGCACGGAGCCGCCTTTGTGGCCGTCCGCGTCATGGTCGAGCGGGTCGACCGTTTCGAACTCAGGGTGGTTGGAGAGGCGGCGAATTGCTTCCTTTGCCGTAACCTCCGAAGGCTCGCGCCCCAAGAAGGCCACGCCGCATAGCGTGATTGTCTCATCACCTGTATAGGTGCCGATAAATCGAAAGCGCATCGCCGCCTCCTTCATTAGACGAACAGGACGACGACCTTCAGCACGCCCGTACCGCCAGCATTGGCAGCGGCGTTGACCGTGCCGATGATCTTGGTTTCAGCCGCGAAGGTCTTGTAACCCGCGTCCTGGATGACGTTGGCGAAAGGCACGAAGATGCCCGCCACCGGAGTGTGGACCGAAACGTCACCGGTCAGCACGCCCAGATTGCCGAAGCCATCCGTGTCCGCATTGTCGGTTCCGTTCGCGGCCCATCCGATGTCGATGTCCAGCGTTTCCGTGCCGGTATCAATGTCGGCGCCTTGGAGCCAACCGCCGATCACGGTAGCGCCGGCAGGAACCCGGCAGAACTCGATCACATCGTTCTGCGAAGGGTTGGCCGCAAGGTTGTAGAGACCCCATGCCACCTGAAGGACGCCGGCAGGCACCGACAGGCTGGGAACGGGGAAGGTGGGAGCCGCACGCGCGGCAGTCAAAGTTGCCATGATGATTGCCCTCTCTTATGCGACTTCAGCAGCCGAGGTGATGGACGGAGTTGCGCTGCCCGTGGTGGCGAAGAATCCCGTGACGACGCCATGGTCCTTCAGATCGTCGGTATCGCCCGTGCCGGTGCCGAAGATGATCTTCCGCACGCCATAGATACCGTCGACCGCGACGCCATACTTGTCGCCATAGTCGAAGGTTTCCGTCACGGTCTTCCAGCGCTTGGCATAGGCGACCGCCATAGCCTGCGCGCCGCAGAGATAGACCGGCGTCACTTCCGTGGTCGCGCTCGCGCCGATATTCGGGTAGATCGGAAGGTCATCGACCTCCTTCACGATGCAGCCGTTCCACATGATGTCGCCACCCTCGAACAGCTTGGAAGCCTGCATCTCCACCACGGTCTGGGCGAGGACTTCGGTATCCAGGCTGTCGCGAAGGTTCTTGAAGGCGTGCGGGTTGGCGAACGCGATATAATAGCGCTTGCCGTTGCCGCTGTCGCGCATCGGGCGAATCTTCGGGTTGCAGGTCTTGGCCTTGAGGATCATCCCATCCAGCGCGGTCGCGTTGAACAGGTCGGCCGTGGTGTCGAGCAGCGCGAGGTCAGCCGAAAGATCGGTGAAGGAGCCAACGCCAGCGCCGAAATAAACGCGGTCGGCGTTGTCCACCAGCCATGCGTCCGCGATGGCGGCGGTGCGCGACAGGAAGGCCGTGCCGTTGAGTGAACCCAGCGCCGTGATGATCAGGTCACGGGTGTCCTCCATCGCCCAATCCAGCAAGGTCGCGCGAGCGGCGTTGCGAAGCGAGATGGCCGATTTCTGCTCGGACATTTCCGCCACGCGCACCGCGTTACGGCGCTTGTCGACATAAATCCGCATGGAGCGCGAAGCCATGTCTTCCTCATTGCCTTCCAGCACGGTCGTGCCGGTCGTCGCCGCATTGGTGAGGCGATTGACAAGGGCGATGGTGATGGAATCGCCTTCCTTCTTGGTCAGGTCTTCCTTGACCTGAATAACCGACGCTTCATCAGTGCCCATCAGGGCCTTGAAGCCGCCTTCCTGGATATACTGCGTGAAGAACTTGTCTTCCCATTGCTGGACGACAAGCCCGGTTGCGGGAGTGGTATCCGCCATTGCAAGGTTCCTTCTGAGGGAGGGTCAGCGTCATCGCGACGCGAGAGACCGGGTTGACTTGGTTAGCCGAGGATTTGGCCCAACGGCGTAGGACCGGACCATGCCGGGCCTGACCTCGAGCCTTTCGACTGTTCATTGACCAGAGAGGTAGGGACTTGGGGCTTGTTCAGGCCGAGTTCCGCCATGATCTTTTCGCGCACCTTCGCCTCCATTTCTTCCATGGAAGGACCGGGCTGGCTGTAGCTCTTGGCCTCCAGAATGCGCTGAGCGGCGTTGTAGGCATATTCTGCCGGATTGGGCGCCGCCTTTAGCTCCTGGAGGAGGAAGGGGTTCTGCTGAACCGCTGCCTTGAAATGTTCGACCTTCTCGTCGTAATCGGCCCATTTGGTGCGCGCGATCTCTTCCGCCACGTTTACACGCATGGTGAGCATCTGCATTTCGGTCTGGGGCTGTAGGCGCTGCATTACCTGCTGGGCGATAATCTCCAGCGGGTCTTGCTCTTCCTGTTGGCCCTGGCCCTGCTGCTGCTGCGCGAACCAGGCTTCATACTGTTGCAGACGCTCTTCAGCGGCCTGCCGTTTTGCCCGTTCGTCCTTGAGGGCTGCGATCGGGATATGAGACTGATCCTGTTCGGAAGCCGGCGGCGCTTCCTCCTGCGCAGTTTCCTGCTGTTCGCCCGTCACATTGGAGGCAAAGCGCCCATGCTCATCTCGCGGCTGGGCAGGGGCTTCCTGCTGCTGCTCGACTTGCGGTTCGGTTTCATTGCCAAGAATGTCGTCCAGTGAAGTCCCGTTTTCCATGATTGCCCTCGTTTCGACCGCTGCGGCGTCGTCCCGTCATCGCCCATAGGGTGGCGGCCCCTTGCAATCGCCCGTTTGCGTCGGCGGCACGCATGGCGAACCATCCCCTTGCGAGGACGGCGCGCAATCTCGTTTGTCGGCTATTCCTGAGATGGTTCCGGTTTCCGCTTCATGACGATGCGGATCGGTACGCGCCCAATGTTGGGCGACGATGCGAGGTTGACCAGAATGGCGGTGTGGCTTGCCCCGGTGGTAAAGCGCTTCATGCCGCCTCCATCCGCGAATTGGCCTGTCGCGCCTGATTAGCCTTGTCGAGCGCTGCTGTTTGGGCCGTCATCATGTCAGTGGCGATCCCGGCGCGCTTGGCTTCGGCGCTGGCGATGTTCTCCACCGCTTCGGACCGTTTCTTCTCGATCTCTGCCGCCGCATCCTGGAACTGCAACTGCTGCGCTGCCTGCTGTTCGGGCGAGGGCTGCGCCTGCTGCTGCTTCATCTTCTCGACAATCTCCAGCAGTTTATCCTTGTCGCGCAGGCTGGACGCCATCACCAGCAGTTCTATCGCTTCGGGCGGAAGCTGCGTCATGCTGGGCATCATCTTGGAAAGCATGTCAAACTGTTCAGCCTGAACGGTCGGCGTATCCATGCCTTCGTCAATGACGATATCCACATCCATTTCCGCAACCGGGTTCTCGATCTGGACCGGCTGCTGCGCCATGGGATCGCGGGCCAGCAATGCCAGCTTCATTTCCGCCTGCGGGTCGTCTTGCAAGCGCTCCCGCGCAACGTCCAGCATGGTTTTCGGCTGGTTGAGTCCCACGAAACGGAGATTACGCTCATCGTCCGTGATCCTGATCCAGCGCGGCGCGGTCCAGTATTGCTTGATGCGCGCCCAAATGGAGCGATAGACCATCAGCGACAGATGGCGCAGGCGATCCATGATGTGCGCCACCTCAACCATGCCGCCCTGCTGCTGGGCAAGGATGGCGCGGCCGGAAGCGTCGTTCTCGTTCTTGCCTGCCAATGCCGCATTCGGCCCGAGCAAGTCGATTTCCGCCTTCGCCTCTTGCAGCATCTGGAAGTTTGCCGCCGCCATGTCCCCCGTCTGGAGGATTTCAACCTCATCCTTCTCGCCAAAGATCACGCCATCGGGCTTGGCAAGCTCGCGCTTCACCTCTGACGCGCTCATCTCACCCAAGGCCGCGCGGCTCATGCGAATCTGCCGCGAACTGATGAGGTGCAGTCCCTTCGACCGGCGTTTGTTCACCTCGTCCTGTGGCGCGATCATATCAGTCACCGTGCCCGACCGGTTGTTGTTGCGGTCCACATAGAGTGAGACCGCCTTGATCGGGCATTCCGGGTTGCCGTCCTCATCCAGATAGGGTGAGGGCTGCGGATCGATCAGGAACCCGGCCTTGGTGTAGACGCAATAGGTCCACTGGCCGTTCTCCAGATAATATTCCTCATTCACCCGAACGCGCTTGCGGGTGTAGTCGGCCCATAGCTGAAATTTCGGGCGGTCGTCATAGGTCTGGCTGTCACGCGCCTGCGACCATGTTTCATCGATGAAGTCTTCGCGACCCGGATATTTCCGCTTGGCTTCGGCCACGTCCATCCATGTAACGATGCCCTGGTAGGATGCATCCGAGAAGTCATAGCGCCGTGAGTATGGGTCGGCGTAGTGCCGGTCCCACGGAATGCACACCAGCGCTGGGTCGATGGCCTCGCGACCTTGAGCGGCACCGACGAACACAGCGCCGGTCCCCTCGATCTGCATGTATTCGAACGCTTCCGAGCGCTTGGCGTCCCAATTCTGGTCGTCGCAGACATAGCGGATAGCATCAGTCGCGGCCTGCGCCGAACCGTCATCTCCCGGCGTGCGCGGAAAGCATTTCGGGTCTTTACGCGTCTGCGCCTCAAGGCCCTTGAGGTAATCGACCTTGCGGCGGATGCGGTTGTAGACGACCGGAGGCTGCCCGCGCCTTGTGAGGGCCTTGACCTCCGCATCGGTAAGCTGCTTGCCATCGTAATAGTCGCGGGCCTTCTCGGACCTCTCCCGCGCTTCGATGCTGCTGTTCTCCGCCTCCTCGAACCGGCGCACCATCCACGTGACATCAGGATAGGTCATGCTGCTTTCCATGCGCCATCCTCATCATTGCCACGTGCAAATGCCTTGTCCCAGCGGTCGCGGGGTTTGCCGGGCTTCTCGTCCTGCGGCTTGTATCCGCTGCGACGAAGCTCCTCCAAGGCGTAGCGGAGCGCGTCTATCGTGTGGTTGTCCTTGTCATCGATCTCCGACAGCACCTCTTCGGTGTGCGGATCGATGCGGTAGCTGTAATCCCTCAATTCCTGCCGGACATTCACGCAACGCGGATGAACCACGATGTCGAATGACTGCAAGAACTTGATCCCGTCCTCTAGCGATCCTGCACCTTTGATGGCCGGCGTGATCGCAAACCCCTTGCGCCGCATGTAGCTGACCGTTTCCGGCCTGCTGCTGTCGGCACGGATGATTCCTGTCTTGGCGCCCGGAATGCCAGTGAACTTCTTTGGGTTCGGCCACTTTGAATCGTCGCCAGCAAATAATGCGGGCGTGTGGTCGATGTCGCATTCCACCGCCACAGCCTCATAGTCCACGAACAGCTTCCGCCCCACAACATGGCAGCGCACCAGTGCAGTAGGGTCTTGCGCGAAACCCCAATCCGCACCGAAGCGGTGAATAGCGCCCTTTGGCGCCTCAAACTCCTTGACGGTCCAGTTCCGCAAAATGCGGGCATTGCTGTTCGTGCTGTATTCGCCGTCCCAGATATGCCGAGCGCCTTCCGCATCACGCTCGCGGTCGTCTTCCATGTCCGCTTTCAGTTCAGCGGGGAACCATGGATTATCGCACCAATTGACTTCGATCACGATGCTATCGGTTGGCGGGTTTGAGCCGCGCAAGAGAGCGTCGACCGGATCGTCGGGCTTATTCGGATTCCATGTAAACCACAGTTCAGAACCAGGCGCACGAATGGTCGGGCGGAGCAGATTGAGGCTGCGTTGGCTTAGGCTCTGGGCCTCCTCAACCCATGCTATGTCGAATCCCTCCAGCGACTTGATGCTGTCCGCAGTATGGTTCTGCATGCCCTGAAAGATGATGATCCCGCCGCCCGGCGTTCTGATCTCCGCATCCAATATCTCAAACAGATGAGCCACACCCAAATGCCTGATCTTGTCCTCAACCAGCAGCTTGACCGAGTTCTTGAGGCTCTTTTGCACTTCGCGGACACATGCTGCCCTTGTGCCCGGCTTCATGATGCAGCGCTCGACCAGCATCTCAGCGAAGAAATGGGACTTGCCCGATCCGCGCCCACCATGCGCACCCTTGTACCGCGAGCGATTAAGGAACGGAGCGAACTTACGGGGCGTCTGGATTTGAAGGGTCAACGATGACACGCCGAACCTCCTGAACCTGCATCTTTATCGGCGCATCGCCCTCATCTCCGCCGACATGGCGAACCTTGTCGCTAAAGGCGTTCGATAGCTTGCCGAGATACCAACGCTCAGCATCAAAGGCCAATCGGCCAAGCGATGCGTCGGTTGCCTTCTTCGCGTCCTCGACAGCCTTCTCAGCGCGGACATGCATTCCAGCTTCCCGCGCGCGCGTAACTGCCGCATCGAACTCAGCATCATCGATCTGCCACCGTTGAACAGTAGACCGATTGGGCATGCCTTCCGTGACGCAGATGGTGGAAAGGCTCTCACCGTTTGCTAGCCGTTCAAGGATAGCTTCTGACACAGCGTCCTTGAATGCGCTGTCCATATCGCCTCCCAAAGCAAAAGGGCCAGTCCGAAGACCAGCCCTCTGAAGTGGCAATGCGCCACGATCAATTTCTGATCCCGGAATTATTCGTTTGCGGCCCTCAGTGGGCGAGTCAAGCTAAATTCATTTTCGCGCTCATTCGCCGCCACCTGCGGAAACCAATCGAATGTCAAGCCATGCGTGTCGGTGAAGACCATCTCTGGCGGCGCGGCAGTCAGAGCCAAGCCAACGGCTTCCATATGATCCAGGTCAACCCACTCGCCCGAGAGCCGCAAACCCTCTTTCTTTGCAAGCGCCAAGCTCTTGAACTCGTGGATACCAGCAATATCCCGGCCTGGATACCAAAACAGCGCCTTGATCTGTAGAGGCTCCCAGCAACCAGTCTGCAATTCGCGCAGTCGCCCGAAAGGATTTTCAGCGACACCGATCTTGCAAACATCATGCTCGCGAGGGGCAATGAAGTAGAGCGAGCAAAGGCCCGCCATCCTATCCGCCGCGACCCTAAACATTTCCCGCGCCATAACGAGTGCGGCCTTACTTGACGCGCGCTCTGCTATTTCTCGTTTGGTCAGGGGTGATGTTAGAATTTTTGGGAATGCGCTCTTGGCGCTAAAATCCACCATCAATTTCTGACTACGATAATTTGCTTTTCCGGTCAAGCCATTATCTCATTGATCGCATCGACCGCGAGATTGAGCCATGCCTCATCGCTCGCTGGATATGGCTTGTGGTGCTTGCGGTGCCATATCAGGCTGTCCAGCCACTTCGGCCCTTGATCGGGATGAACGTCGATCACCAGCGTATCGAAGGCGCGGCGCGTTGTGTGCCCCATGCGATCCACGCGGCGCAGAATGCTGGTCAGCCATTCCTCACGTGCCTTGATGCGTGCTGGATCGTCGTGGTTGTCATTGCTGCCCCCTGTTGGATTGCTGAGCGTGCAGCGATAACCGCCGATCTCCAGCATGGGCCAATAGGCACGGAACACCTTGCGCGCTGTATCGCGGATCGCATCGCCATTCTCGCCCAAAAGGCCGGCCTGATATGCGCGGCCGATGGCGTCGGCTCCATCGGTTCCATATTGCTCGAATTTCAGTTTCGCCCGTGCCGTGCCAGTGTCGAACCGCACTTCGCCTTGCCGGGAAAGGCGGCCATTCGCCTCGCGCTTCCCCTGTTTCCGTTTCCGACCCGCTCTTGCCATTATTCCCTCCGCTCGAATGCCGACCCGACTAACTCCGTTGATTATTCCGCCTTTTCGCGCATCTGCTGCACCATTCGAACCGATAGTCGAGGCTAACCACATCCCATTTATGGCCTAGCAGCCTGCACAGCAGTTTCATCCCCCTACCTCCCCTCTGTGGATGGGCGGGCGGTTTTAAGGCCCCTAGAGCGCGATTGGATGCTCTTGGCTACCTCGATACCTCCAAGCGGCGTTTTCGCGTCTGGTGAGGCTGTGGCGGGGAATTTTGGCGCATCCAGAACCAATGATGCAATCAACAGACCGATTGCTGATCCGCCAAGACCAGCCACCATGCCAATCGCGGCACCCGTCGCGATTGCCTCTATCGCTTCGCCCTTCCTCACTCCCCCGCCTCCTTGTGCTTGCGGTCGAGGTCGCGCAGCGCCATCCGGTATCCGATATGCGCCACAGCCATCAGTGTTTCGGTGCGCGGCAAGTCTTCATCGAACCGTCGAATGAAGGCGGCGCGCATGGCGCTCAGGTCGGCATCGGACACATTCACAGGGCTGGTAGCCAACGGGAGGTGCGATGCATAACGGTTCGCAATCTGTGATCGCTCGCTTTCCGTTCTCTGTGGCCTGCGTTCAGCCCAGACGGCTAATTCGTTCCCCATCACTCATCTCCTTCAGCGGCGTCGTACATTGCGGTGCCAGTATTGGGGCGGGACGAAGGGCGGCCTTGGCGAAGGCCTTGCCGGTAGAGCGCCGCCAGCTTGCCGCGATACGGGTTCGCCATCCGCAGGTTCATTCCGCCGACAAGCAGCCCGACACGAAACGCGGTAGCGATGCCCCACTCATCCCTTGCGACCTTGATGAGATTTTCATGCGTCACGATCGCCTCCATCAAAATACACATCGCTCTCATCGATTGGGGGTGCCTCATCTAGCCACGCTGGCGGCTCGTCGGAGAGGCGGACAGGTGCCGCAGCCGAAGGGTTCAAAATCGGGTTTTTAGTCCAATCACCTTCAACGGGCGGTAGAGCCTCAGCGGCACCGCCCGGTCCCCCCTTTAGGGGGGAGGGGTCAGCGCAGCGCAGGGTTGGCGCAGTATTTTCAATGACTTGGCCAGGGGTTGACGCAGGTTGACGCAGGGGTTGACGCACAGGGGTTGGCGCAGCCCCTTTTTGAGGGGTTGGCGCAGGGGTTGGCGCAATAAAATCAACAACTTGTCCATGGGGTTGGCGCAAATCGCCAGGGGTTAGCGCAGGGGTATGCGCAAATGGGGTTGGCGCAGCCTCAACGGCCTTTATTCCGACCTTCCAATGGCGGTTCGGAGCCTGCCAGAGAGGAGCGTCGAACTCGATTTTGGAGAGGGTAACGAGGCGCTCCATCGCCGCTTCAAAACCCTTCTCGGAGACGCCTTTACCCTGCGTCATGTGCGCAAAAATCTTTGGCGCGTAGTTCATCCCCTTCTGATGGCTGACGTTGCGGCGCTGGTTCGTGGCGACCGCCAAGCAGGTCATGAAGACATCGTTTTCATGGCTGGCCTGAGCTATATCTGCGGTCTCCACGCGCTTGTCTTCCGGGAGATCGGCAGGGAGTATGAACGAACCCTTGAACCACATGAAATTGAGATCGCCGCCACGCTGGGCATAGTTCGACTTCTCGCGGCGCATGACGCGCATGTCGGGGTCCGGGCAGCTCCCATCATCGTTTAGTGGGATTTCCATGAACAGGCGGCTGCGCACCTGATTTTCCCAAGCCGTGGAGCCGGAATAGCTGTCCCCCGCCTTATTCGGATGCCCCACGACGACAACGGCCCCATTGATGGTTATCGCGAGCCGGTTCGCCAGATTGATGAATGACGCCACCTGATGTCGATCGTTCTCATTGCCGGTGTAGAAGTGGGCGGTGTTGTCGAGAACGACGAAGCCTATGCCGAAGTCTTCGCAGGCCTTCACGATCTGGGTATAGCGCGGCGCCACGCGCATGCGCCCGTCATGGTCGAATGTCGCCAGTTCGTTGCCCATCTCGCCCTGAAGCGAGAGCAGGAACAGCTTACCGCTCAAATCCTCGATGCTGACGCCGAGATTTGCGCAAATGGCCAATTGGCGTCGGTGCAGCTCCTCCGCGTCATCCTCGCAAGTGATATAGATCGCGACCGTCTGCACCGTCTCCACGCCGAGAAAAGGAATCCCCAGTGCGATGCATGTCGCCTGCTGCTGCGATACGAGCGATTTCCCCGCCGCGCCTTTCCCGGTGAGCAGTGTTGCCTGCCTGTCTGGGATATAGTCCTTGACCTTCCATGATCGCTCTGGGGCAGTCGTCCCGGCCCAAGAGGAAGGGTCAATGAGAGGGAGAGGCGCTGGCGGTTCAGGCTCCTTGCCCATTTCCGCGTACATCGCGTCACGTGCCTCATCCATCCAGACGGGCGGCATGTTGTCGTTGTCGAAATCGGTTTCCGTCTCGATATTACGCGGCACGGGACTGCATCCCCTTTACTTCGATTTCTGGGATGCGCGGAGGCCGGGTTAACTCCAGGCGAAGCGCGCGAGCGAATTTCGGGCTGCCCACATCAATAGCGGGAACCTGCCGTACGGCGGCGCGAGACTCGGCCGTCCACTGCGTCACGCAAGCCCCGAAGCAACTAGAGCGCAGCCAATCCATGGGCGTGGCGTGCAAGATAAGGCGCTGATCTGCGGCGCCCCAGCCATGCGATGCTGCCTCTATTGATTCGGCGCCCAAGGCGAACCCATTACCGGTCCGCAAATACCAGACATCCGGCGTCTTGATATCGAACGCGATCAGGTCAACAATCTGACCGCCCTCTTCCAATGGGGTAATGATCAGGCGCTGACCATCATCGGAAGGCGTCCAGAAATCCCGATCATCTATTTCCGCCTTAACCTGCGCGGCGACTGACAGGATGCGAGCGTAGCGACAATCAAGATGAGAATCGGTTGTTGGGGTGTCGGTGAAGGGCGGAGGGCGTA
>NZ_JAINEZ010000090.1:0-20284 GCF_019873065.1 Sphingobium sp. PNB | reverse complement strand
GACACCTGCGCCGGCACCGTCTGCGCCGCCCGCCCGCCCGCCCATGGAAAATGCCTGGTCGCCCAAGCGGACGCCGCCGCGCGCCTATGACGCGCCCAATCGTCCCTGGTGGAAGCTCGCCGACATCCTTGCCGCGCACAAGGGCCAGAAAAGCTGGACGCACGCCATCGTCCGCAACCGCGATCTGGAGGCGGACTGGCACCAGATGGCGGCCGGGCAGCGCACCGAACCGCTGATGTATGCCGACAATGCGACGGCCCTCATCGTCTGGGGCGGGCAGCTTCGGGTCAGCATCAAGGGGCAGGAACCCTTCGTCGCGGTCAAGGGCGGAGAGGTCAATATTCCCTTCCGCCTGCCTTTCACCCTGGAAAGCGTGGGCGACGAGCCGGCGCTGTGGCTGGAGGTGCACGGCGCGGGCGACGTGCCGCTCTATCCCGCCGCGACCAGGCCGGACAAGCCCCGGGACGTGCCGGGCTTCACCTATGTGAAGGCCGCGTTGATGGGCGGCGACGGGCATTATGGCGCCGCCGACCGGCCTTATCTCGATTATTACAAGGATGTGGTGACCGGCGGGCAAAGAGCCGGCGCATTCATCGCCGGCGATCATCTGTTCGTGAACAATATTCGCGGAAAGGGCATCAAGACTCCGCCGACCAGCGATCTTGGCCATTTCCACTTCGGCTATGATGAATTCTGGTTCATCATGGAAGGCAATGTCGATTACCAGATCGAAGGCGTGCCGTTCTTCACCGCGTCGCCCGGCGACGTCGTGACCGCCGCCCAGGGCCGGTGGCATCGCGCCAGCTTCGGCGGGCAGCCGGGGCAGATGGCCACGCGCGTCGCGATCAACCCTTATCCCCGCGGCTTGCACAGCTTCCAGCCGCACTGAACCGCGCCCCTCGGGGCCATCGCCAATACCCCGGAATCCGGAGACTTTCAGCCTCCGGACAGCCATAAACTCACATAAAAATCCTATAGTATATGATAATGAGGGAGAGAGCCATGTTGGGAGAATATCTGCCTGCACGATTGAACAGTTCGCTGATCGCGATCGCGGCGGCGATGGTGGCCGGCCAGCCCGTGCTGGCCCAAGACAATGCGACGATCGCGCCGCCGCCCCAGAACAGCCAGTCGGTAACGGACAGCGACATCGTCGTCACCGGTTCCGCCATCCGGGGCGTGGCGCCCGTCGGGTCCAACCTGATTTCGGTGGGCCAGGATACGATCGAGAAGACCGCGCCCGTCAACGTATCGCAACTCGTCAACACCGTGCCGTCCATTTCCACGGCCGGTTCGGTCGCGCAGGGCGAGAATGCCTATTCCTATTATTCGCCGCAGATCCACAGCCTTGCGGGATCGTCGTCCAACACCACGCTGGTGATCCTGGACGGCCTGCGCCTGCCCGGCGGCGGCACGCAGTTCGCCCAGACCGACCCCAACATCATCCCGGTCAGCGCGATCCAGCGGGTCGAGGTGCTGGCCGACGGCGCATCGTCCGTCTACGGGTCGGACGCGGTCGCGGGCGTGGTCAACTTCATCACCCGGCGGACCTTCGACGGGTTCGAGGCGAATGCGCAGGCGGGCTTTGCCGACAGCTATCACAATACCAACTTCAACTTCATCTGGGGCAAGAAGTGGGACACGGGCGGCGTCTATGTCGCGGGCTCCTATTCCGACCAGTCGGAACTGAAGAACAGGGACCGCCGCTTTTCCAGCCTGGGCGATTATCGTCCGGTCGGCGGTACCAACACCAACAGCTATCAGTGCAGCCCCGCGACGATCATCGCGCCGGGGGTCAGCGGCGTCTTCCTTTCGCCCGGTGCAACGACGACAGTTCCCAATATTCAGGCGAACGCGCCCTGCAACAATTCGGTCTACGCCAATCTTCTGCCTTCGCAATTCCGCGCGAATGCGATGATCAAGGTCACGAACGATTTTTCGGACAAGTTCACCGTCACCGCGATGATGAACTATAACCGCCAGGAAACGCATAATGCGTCCGGACCCGGCGGCCTGACCAACGCCACCGTATTCGGTCCCGGATCGGGCCGGGGCGGCCAGATCAACCCCTTCTACCAGGCGCCCGCGGGCGCGCCCGGCGCCACGCAGCAGACGGTCACATGGCTCGCCCTGCTGCCCGACGCGGATTATGGCGAACAGGAATCGCAGTCGGATTCGATCTATTCGACCGCCGTCGCGGAATATCATGTCAATGACGACTGGACGCTGACCTTCAGCGACGCCTTCGGCTGGAACCGCTCGGCGCTCAACACCGTCAACGGCTTCTGTTCCGCCTGCGCCCTGCTGGCGCTGAACGGCACCGCGCAGTTGAGCGGCAGCACCACGGCGACCGACATTCCGGGCCAGAACGTCATCGCGCTCAACCTGCCGCTGACGGCCGCGAACGCGCTGGACGTCTGGCGGCCCTTCGACGGCACCAACCGGACTTCCGAAGCGGTCATCCGCTCGCTCTATCGCAACAATAGCGAAAATACGAACTACAACACCTTCAACCAGATGAAGCTCGACCTCAACGGGTCGCTGTTCAATCTTCCCGCGGGCAAGCTCAAGATCGCGGTCGGTGGCGAATATCTCTGGTATGAACAGACCCAGAAGATCACGGGCTCCAACAATACCGGCCCGACCACGACCGGTTCGAACTTCCGCGTCTATAACTACAAGCGCGACGTGAAGTCGCTTTACGCCGAACTCTATATTCCGGTCGTTTCACCGGATATGGGCATTCCGCTGGTGCACAGTTTCGACCTCAGCATCTCCGGCCGCTACGACAGCTATAGCGACGTGGGATCGACCACCAATCCGAAGTTCGCCGCGAACTGGGAGCCGGTGGAGGGCGTCAAGCTGCGCGGCAACTATTCCCGCGCCTTCGTGGCGCCGCCGACAGCAGTGATCGGCGATCCGACGCAGGGCTATCTCTACGCATCCGGCAGCGTCGGCGTGAACGGCACGCAGATCGCCGTGCCCATCGCCAACTATCCCGATGTGGCGAACATCCCGGGCGTGCAGTGCAATGCGACCACCTGCACCATCGGCACGCCGGCGATCCAGGGCATGCGGCGCCAGCTGGGCGGCGGCTTTTCCAACATGACCCCGCAAAAGGGCCGCAGCTGGTCGGCGGGCATCGACCTGGCGCCGCGCTTCCTGCCCGGCTTCACCGCCGCCTTCACCTATTTCCACAACAAGTTCATCGGCGGCGTTTCCTCCCCCAGCCCCAGCGCCATCGTGAACTCGGCGGGGCTGCGCAACCTGCTGACCATCTGTCCGCAGACCTGTTCGCAGGCGCAGATCGACGAGTTCGCCAATATCGCCAATGGCGCGACGGTGTCGGGCGCGATCCCGCCGCAGGTCTATTTCCTGATCGACCAGAGCAGCCGCAATGCGCTCAACCTGACGGTGGAGGGGATCGACGGGCAGTTCAACTATCGCACGGAGATTGGTGAACTGGGCAGCTTCGTGATCGGCACGGGCTTCACCTACTTCACGAAGTTCCGGCAGAATTTCGGCGGCGGCACGGACTTCAGCATCCTCAACACTTCCGGTTACAACACCACCTTCCCGTCGGTGCGGTTCAAGAACCGCGCACAACTGGGCTGGGCCAAGGATGGACTGTCCGCCGATCTGTTCTGGAACCATACGGGTTCCTACCGCAACTGGATCAGCACGACGGTGGAACCGATCATCGTCAATTCGATCGGCAACCCGATCGGCGGCGGCGACAAGGTCAAGGCCAACGATACGTTCGACCTGCACCTGCAATATGAATTCCAGGGTGAAAGCTTCGCCCGGGGATGGCAGATCTATGTCGACGCCCAGAACATCTTCGACAAGAACCCGCCCTTCTACAACGGCAACACCAACGGCATATTGGGCGGCGCATGGGGCTATAACGGCTTCGTGTCGAACCCGATCGGGCGCATGGTTTCGGTGGGCCTGCGCATCCGCATGTAATCCCTTCGCCGGGTCGCATGGGAAGGGCTCCGGAGCATGCATGCTCCGGAGCCCTTTTCACGTCGGAGGACGGCGGTTCAGGAAAAGGGCGTGGCGAATTCCAGGCGGATGCCCCCGGGAATGAAGACCAGGAAGTGCCGGGTGGCCGATCCGGCGCGGATCGGGCCGGGCGGGGCGTCGACCACCACCTCCGGATGGGCGCGCACCTTCTCCCACGCGGTGTCCAGCGCTGCATCGTCGGCCACCGCGAGCGAGAGATGGTGCAGCCCGATATTGGCCCGCCGGTCGAAGGCCCGGGCGCTCAGCGGATCGGCGGCGCGCCAGAGCGTGAGGAGGATCGCGCCGTCCGACAGGAAGATGGAGGGATAATCGGGAACGCCGCCCACCTCGTCGAAGCCGAGCACGCCGCAGAAGAAGGCCCGCGCCTGGTCGAGATCGGGCACCGTCAGCCCGACATGATGGACGCCGCGCGTGAGTTTGTCTTTCATGATTTCTATCCTTCCAGTTCGGCAATGCGTGCGCGAAGCCGGTCGAGCTCGTCCACCAGGGGCGCGGTGAGGCGCTCGATCTCCTTCTGCGTGAAGCGCGGGGTGATATGTTGCGGACAGTTCCAGTCGAAGCCCACGACATCGATCAGGAAGGCGCGCTCAGGTTCGGCGCCATAGCCGGGCGTCGTCAGCGCCGCGATGGTCGCCGGATCGTCGCTCCCATGGGCATGGCCGATCAGCTTCAGGCGGCGGCGGTTGGGATAGTCCATCAGGAACAGGGATACCCGGTCGTCGGCGGCGAGGTTCGCGGCCGAGAGATATTGGCGGTTGCCCCGATAATCGGCAAAGCCGATCCGGTTGTCCCCGATCCGCCGCAGGAAGCCGGCCGGGCCGCCGCGATGCTGGACGTAAGGCCAGCCATCCTCGCTGACGCTGGCCATGTAGAAGCTGTCGCGGGCGGCGATGAAGTCCGCCTCCCGGTCGGTGAGCATGTCGGCCGCGCCCGCATTCGCCTCCATGCGCGCATAGGAAGCGCGCGAACCGGCGGCTTCCTGCATGGCGCGTGCGCCGTTGCCGAACATGGTGTGGAGATAGACCTGTGCCATGCCGGACAAGCTAAGCCATTGCACGCTGCATGATAATGGCCGATGATTGGCTTTCACTGTTTCAGTTCGGGGAATAATGGATCGCTTCGATGCCCTGTCCGCCTTCGTCGCGGTGGCCGACCAGCGCGGCTTCGCCGCCGCAGCGCGCAAGCTGGGCATGTCCCCGCCCGCCGTCACCCGCGCCGTCGCCGCGCTGGAGCGGCATCTGGGCGTGACGCTGTTCCACCGCTCCACCCGCGCGGTGTCGCTGACGGACGAAGGTGCGGCCTTTCTGGACCGGGCGCGGCGGATCATGTCCGACCTGCGGGAGGCCGAGCAGATCGTCATGGGCGGCCGGTCGGCGCCGCGCGGCCAGCTTTACGTGACCGCTCCGGTGATGTTCGGGCGACTGCATGTGCTGCCTGCCATCGGCGCGCTGCTGGCGGCTCATGACGGGCTGAGCGCGCGCATGATGCTGATCGACCGCAATGTCCGCATCGTCGAGGAAGGGATCGACGTGGCCGTGCGGATCGGGCCGCTGGCCGACAGCGCGCTGCGGGTGATGAGCATCGGATCGGTGCGGCAGACCATCGTGGCCAGCCCCGCCTATCTGGCTGCGCATGGCGTTCCGGTGACGCCGGCCGATCTGGCCGGCCATCGCTGCATCGTCGGCAGCGGCATCAGGATCGGCGCCGCCTGGCGTTTCGGCGGGAAGGCGGAAAGCACGGTCGAGGTCGCTCCCCGCCTGACCGTCAATACGATCGACGGCACGATCGCGGCGGCCGAGGCAGGGGTGGGAGTGGCCAATGTCCTGAGCTACCAGGCGGCGGAGGCGGTCGCGGCCGGGCGGCTCGTCCGGCTGCTGGAGGACCACGCGCCGCCGCCCGTGCCGGTCAGCCTGCTCTACGACGTGGGGCGCGCGGCAATGCCCGCTGTGCGGCTGTTCCTGGAGGCGATGCGCGAGCGGGCGCGGCAGGGGGCGTGGGACTGATGGCGGGAAACGCCTGACCGGAATCGCTCCTGCCGCGCCCGGCTTGGGGTGTTTTGCATCGATACGGTGATCGCGCGCGCCGCCACCACGCATTCAAAAAGGATCGCCGCCGATCCCCGCGATCAGGGGCAGGGATCGGGCAGTTCGCGATGGATCACTTCGATGGCGGCCAGCGCATCTGCATCCAGGCGGACGTCGACGCTGGCGAGGTCCATCTTGAGCTGCTCCAGCGATGTGGCGCCGATGATCGTCGACGTGACGAAGGGCCGGCTGTTGACGAAGGCCAGCGCCAGTTGCGCCGGGGGCAGGCCATGGGCCTGCGCGACGGCGACATAGCGCGCGCTGGCGGTCGGCTGTCCGGGCAGGTCGTACCGCACGAACTGGCGGCTCACGTCCCTGCGCGAACCCGCGGGAATGCGGCCGCCCAGATATTTTCCCGTCAGATTGCCGCCGGCCAGAGGGGAATAGGCGAGCAGCGACACCTGTTCGCGCAGCGCATATTCCGACAACCCATGTTCGAAGGTGCGGTTGAGCAGATTATAGGCATTCTGGATCGATGCGACGCGCGGCCATTCTTTCTCACGCGACAGGCGCAGATATTCGGACACGCCCCAGGGGGTTTCGTTGGAGACGCCGAAATGGCGGATCTTTCCTGCCCGCACCAGGTCGGCCAGCGCGCCCAGCGTTTCCTCTATGGGCACGGTGTCGGGCGTATCGTCCAGTCGCGTGAGGCCGCGAGCGCCGAAGGACGGCACCGGCCTGTCGGGCCAGTGCACCTGGTAAAGATCGATATAGTCGGTGCGCAGCCGGCGCAGGCTGTCCTCCACCGCCTGTTCGACATTGCGCCGGTCGAGCCGGTTGTTGCCGCCGCGAAATTCCCGCACGGCGTCGCGGGTGGGACCGGCGATCTTGGTGGCGACTATGACGTCGTCCCGCCGCTTCCGGCCCGCGATCCAGTTGCCGATATAGGTTTCGGTCAGGAACTGCGTCTCGCGGGATACGGGCGTCACCGGATAGGCCTCCGCCGTGTCGATGAAGTTGACGCCGTGGCCCACCGCGTGGTCGAGCTGCTCATGCGCCTCCGCCTCGCTGTTCTGTGAGCCCCATGTCATGGTGCCGAGGCAGATCAGGCTGACCTCGATCCCGGTGCGTCCCAATGTGCGATATTCCATTCCGTATCCCTATATGAAGCTGGCCTCCGCCCATTCTCCTTAGACGCTGGAGGCGGCAGGACACTCAAGATAATTTCATAAAGCGTTGAGCAAGCCTGTTTTCACGGTCGCCGGAGCCCGGCGGAACGGGAGAATGGCCGCGCGGCCGCCGATCGTTTCGCGCGGCGTGCGCTCCGGGCCGCGAAAGGACCGATTGCGGCCCTCCGTTCCGCCCGCTAAGGTCGCCATGGTTCTTTGTCATCGAAGGATCACCGAACGCCCTTGTCCAGCCGGGACGTCCGACAGGGATGACCGGCGCCGCGCCGAACCGCGCTTTTCGCCAGAGCTGGATATGCCCGCCACCGTGTCTGATTTACCTGATCCAGCGGATGCGCTTGCCAAGGCCGGGCGCCGCCTGGATGCCCGCGGCCTGGCGCCAGCGACCGCCGGCAATTATTCCGCCCGGCTGGCCGACGGGACGATCCTCATCACTCGGTCGGGCGCGCATAAGGGGCGCCTCGATGCCGCGCAGTTCATGCGCGTGGCGGCGGACGGCACGGCCATCGACGCGGGTCGATCCTCTGCCGAGACGTTGCTGCACTGCCTGATATATGCGCTCGATCCCGCCGCCGGGGCGGTGCTCCACACCCACTCCGTCGCCGGCACGGTCCTCAGCCGCGCGCTGGCCGGCCGGGACGGGATCGCGCTGGCCGGATATGAGCTGCTCAAGATTTTTCCGGGCGTCGCTACCCATGAGGCGAGCGTCACCCTGCCACTGGTCGACAACAGCCAGGACATGCCCGCGCTCGCCGCTCTGCTGCGGCCGATATTGCTGGCGCAGGAGCGGCTGGTGCCGGCTTTCTACATTCGCGGCCACGGGCTTTACGCCTGGGGGCCGACGCTGGACGCGGCCGAGGCGATGGTGGAGGGGTGCGAATTCCTGCTGGCCTGCGCCTGGGAAGAAATGAAGCTGAGGGGAGGGGGCCGATGACCAGTCTGATCCAATATGACGACAGCCCGCCGCATGGAGCGCGGGGCCGGTTGGACGATCACGGCGCGATCGCCGCCATTCTGGAGCCGACGGGCGTGCGGCTTGAGCGGTGGGAGGCGGGCGCGACGCTCTCGCCCGACGCGGCGGAGGCCGAGATCATGGCCGCCTATGCGGAGGACATAGAGCGGCTGAAGGCGCGGGGCGGCTACCGGTCCTGCGACATCGTCAAGATGACCCCGGACCATCCCGACCGCGAAGCCATGCGTGCCAAATTCCTGGCGGAACATGTGCATGACGATGATGAAGTCCGCTTCTTCGTCGAAGGAGCGGGCCTGTTCTACATTCGCTTCGGCGGCACGGTCCATGCGCTGGAATGCACGGCGGGGGACCTGATCGTCCTGCCCGCAGGGACGCCGCACTGGTTCGACACCGGGGAGCGGCCGCGTTTCACGGCCATCCGCCTGTTCACGACGCCGGAAGGCTGGGTCGCGCGGTTCACGGGCGATGAGATCGCCCGCGCCGTCCCCCTCTATCAGGGGGCGGCATGAGGCCAGGCGCAATCGTCACCGACATAGAGGGCACCACGTCCAGCATCGCCTTCGTCCATGACGTGCTTTTCCCCTATTCCCGTGCGCGGCTTGAGCGCTTCCTCACCGATCGTCCGGACGCGGCGGCGGCGATATTCGATGCCGTGCGCGCGGAAGCGGGCACGGACCTGGACCGGCAGGCCTGCATCGCCCTTCTGCGCCAATGGCATGATGCGGACCGCAAGATCGGGCCGCTCAAGCAATTGCAGGGCATGATCTGGGCGGACGGCTATGCGCAGGGGCATTTCACCGGCCATGTCTATCCCGACGCGGCCGAAGGGCTGCGCCGCTGGCATGACGCGGGCATTGCCCTGCATGTCTATTCGTCGGGGTCCGTGGCGGCGCAGAAGCTGCTCTTCGGGCATAGCGACCATGGCGACCTGACGCCGCTGTTCGCGGGCTATTTCGATACGGCGGTCGGCGGCAAGCGGGAAGCGCGCTCCTATCGCGCCATTGCCGATGCGCTGGACCGCCCGCCCGCCGAGATATTGTTCCTCTCCGACACGCCGGAGGAACTGGCGGCGGCGACGGAGGCGGGCCTTGCCGTGACCCTGCTGGCGCGCGACGGGGCATCGGCCGACAGCCGCTTTCCCATAGCCGACAGCTTCGACGCCATCGGATGGCAGGAGGATCGCCGATGAGCTACACCGCCCTGGACGAACGCAGCGTCGGCCCCTTTCTGGCCGATATAGCCCCCATTGCCGAGCGTCTGGGCGGCAGGCCAGGCGATTGGACGGTGGCGGAGGTCGGGGACGGCAATCTCAATCTCGTCTTCCTGGTGACCGGGCCGTCGGGGGGCGTCGCCGCCAAGCAGGCGCTGCCCTATGTGCGCATGGTGGGCGAAAGCTGGCCGCTGCCGCTGTCGCGCGCCTATTATGAGCGTCTCGCCCTGGCCGATCAGGCCGCCCATGCGCCTGCGCGCGTCCCCGCGCTGCTGCATCATGACGATGCCATGGCGCTCACGGTGATGGCGTTGCTCAAACCCCACCTCACCTTGCGCGGCGCGCTTGTCGAAGGGGAACGCTACCCGCTGCTTGCCAGCCATCTGGCCGAATTCCTGGCCGATACGCTGTTCTTCACCTCCGACCTCGCCGTGCCGGTGGTGGACAAGAAGGCGCGCATCGCCGCCTATCTGGGCAATACGGCCATGTGCCGGATAACAGAGGACCTGATCTTCGACGAACCCTATTTCGACGCGCCCATGAACCGTCATACCCGGGGGCTGGAGGACATCGTCGCCGCCTTCCGGACGGACGTGCCCCTCCGCCTTGCCGCGCAGCGGATGAAGGCGCGCTTCCTCGCCGCGCCGGAGGCGTTGCTGCATGGCGATCTCCACACCGGATCGGTGATGGTGACGGCGGACGATACGCAGGTGATCGATCCCGAATTCGCCTTTTACGGGCCGATCGGCTTCGATGTCGGCATGGTGCTCGCCAATCTCTGGATGGCCTATCTCGCCCAGCCCGGCCAACGTCCGGCGGAGCGGCCCGACCCCTGGCTGCTGGACCAGTCCGAAACATTGTGGAAGGGCTTTGCAAGGCGCTTCACCGGGCATGGGAACGCCCTCGATCCCCAGGCGGAACACGGCGCGCTGCATGCGCTTGCCAAGGGCGATGCCGATCTGCGCGCGGCGGCGATGGAGGATGTGCTCGCCGGCATCTGGACCGACGCGCTGGGCTTTGCCGGTTGCGAGATGATCCGGCGGATCCTCGGCCTTGCCCATGTCGCTGATTTCGAAAGCATCGCGGATGAAGCCCTGCGCGCCGATTGCGAGCGCCGGGCGCTCCAGATCGCGCGCAGGCTGCTGGTCGATCGCGCCGCCTTTCCCGGCATCGCCGCCGTGTTGCATGCAATCCGGCTGGACAGGGCGCCCGCATGAGGCTGGAGGGCAGGGCCACGCGCTCCATATGGCTGGAGCCGGATGGATGGAGCGTCGGCATCTTCGACCAGCGGCGCCTGCCCTGGGCGTTGGAGCGGCTGGTCCTGAAAACGCCCGGACAGGCGTTCGACGCCATAGCCGACATGGCCACGCGGGGCGCGCCGCTGATCGGCGCCGTCGCCGCCTATGGGCTGGCGCTGGCCTTGCGCGAAGACCCGAGCACCGCGTCGCTGGAGCGCAGCTTCGCCCATCTCGCCTCGGCGCGCCCGACGGCGGTCAACCTGCGCTGGGCGCTGGAGAGGGTGCGGGCCGCCGTCGCGGAACGCCCGGCCGACGAACGGACGGCGCTGGCCTATGCACAGGCCGCCCGCCTCTGCGACGAGGATGTCGCGGCGAACCGGGCGATAGGCGAAGCCGGCCTGCCCCTCATCCGGGAAATCGCCGCGCGCAAGGGCGGGGAACCGGTCAATATCCTCACCCATTGCAATGCCGGCTGGCTGGCAACGGTGGACTGGGGCACGGCGACCGCGCCCATCTATCTCGCGCATGACGAGGGCCTGCCCGTCCATGTCTGGGTGGATGAGACGCGACCCCGGAACCAGGGCGCGCTGACCGCTTTCGAACTGGCGGGCCACGGCGTCCCGCACAGCGTCGTGGTCGACAATGCCGGCGGCTTGCTGATGCAGCAGGGCAGGGTGGACATGGTCATCGTCGGCACCGACCGGGTGACCGCCAATGGCGATGTCTGCAACAAGATCGGCACCTATTTGAAGGCGCTGGCGGCGCAGGCGCATGGCATAGCCTTCCACGTCGCGCTTCCCTCCAGCAGTTTCGACCCCGCGACGCCGGACGGGGCGGCCGTGCCGATCGAGCAGCGTGCCTCCGACGAGATACGCTTCATCCCCGGCCCCGATGATCATGGCGCGCAGACCCGCGTCGGCATCACCGCATCGCCCGCCTTCAACCCGGCTTTCGACATCACGCCAGCCGGCCTGGTCACAGGCTATGTCACGGAAAAGGGCTTGATCAGGGACGCGGCGGGCCTTCTCACGCTCCGTTGACCGGTACCGGGCTGAGCGGCTTGACCTCGCGAATGACGACCAGCGTCTTGAACGTGCGGATGCGGTCATTGGCGGCGAACAGGCGCTGCGCCAGATCGTCATAGCCCTCCATGTCGCGCGCCACGATGCGCAGCGCGAAGTCATGATCCCCGGTGACGTTCCAGGCCTCCAATATCTCGGGCTCGTTGCGGAATATCTCCATCATCTCGTTCATCGTGTGCGCGCTTTCGCGTTCCAGCGAGACGAGGACGATCATGGAGAGGGGCCAGCCCAGATTCCTCGGCCTGACGATGGCGATCTCGCGCTCGATCACCCCGATCGCGCGCAGGCGCCGAATGCGGCGGTAGCAGGCGGGCGGCGACAGGCCGACGGTTTCGGCGAGGGCGGAGACCGGTCGCTGCGCATCGGCCTGCAACAGTTCGACCAGTTTCCGGTCGAAGGAATCGAGGAGATCGTTTTTCATCGCCCTCAAAGGATAGGCGATAAATTTTATCGGAAAAGCGACAAAATCGAACGCACTTATCGCATGCGTTGCGCTAGCTATGCCGCGTCCGTCCATCCATATTCGAGTGTTGCATGTCCAGCGTTGCCGCGCCCCGCCCCCTTTCCACGCGCGTGGATCCTGTCGCCTTCGGAGCGCTCTCCCTCTCCCTTTTGTCGGTCACTTCCGGCGCGTCGCTGGCCAAGCGGCTGTTCCCGCTCGTCGGGCCGGAGGGGGCGACGACGCTGCGCCTCATCGTCGGCGCCGTGATCCTGTCGCTGGTGTTCCGGCCATGGCGGCTGGACTGGCGGGCGGGCTGGCGGCCGTTGCTGGCCTATGGCGTGGTGCTGGGCGTCATGAACCTCTCCTTCTACAATGCGCTGGCCTATATTCCGCTGGGGCTGGCGATTGCGATAGAGTTCACCGGCCCCCTGACGGTCGCGCTGCTTACCTCCCGGCGGAAGCTCGATTTTCTCTGGATCGGCCTGGCTGTGCTGGGCCTGGCCAGCCTGCTGCCGCTCTGGGGCGCGGCGGCCCAGCTCGACTGGCGCGGCATTGCGCTGGCGCTCCTCGCCGGCGCGTGCTGGGCCGGCTATATCCTGATCGGCCGGCATGCAGGCCGCATGCACGGAGCGGCCGCGTCCGCGGGCGGCATGATCGTCGCCACCCTGCTCGTCGCGCCGGTGGGATTGGTCCATGCCGGTGCCGCGCTGCTGACGCCGCAGGCGCTGCTGCTTGGCGTGGCGGTGGGCATCGTCTCCAGCGCCATCCCCTATTCCCTGGAGATGGTCGCCCTGCCCAGATTGCCATCCAACACATTCGGCATCCTGATGAGCGCGGAGCCGGCCGTCGGCGCGGTCATGGCGCTGATCCTGCTGGGCGAGGTGCTGACGCTGTCCCAATGGTTCGCGATCGGCCTCATCATCTGCGCGTCCATCGGCACGGCGGTCACCGCCCGGGCGGGGGAGGCGATGGAGCAGCCCTGATCGCCCGGCGGCGCAACCGGAAGGGCGGCTGACCTATGTGACGCAAAGGCCGGGCGACGATTGCCGTCACCTGCGGCAAGCCGATCCTGCAGCGGCGGCGCACCGCCATCGGGCACAGTGAGCCTCTGCCCGGCCAGACGCATGCGGAGATCGTGGGCAGCGTCGACGATGGCGAAGATTTGCAGGCGATGGCGATCGCAGCGCGCGGATGGAGGCCGCTGCCGCATCCCGTTGCGATCCGCAGCCTGCCGGCCCGGCGGGATGGCGGGCCGAACAGGGAACCAATGCCGGGTGCGGTCCATTCCACATCCATGCACATCATCAGCAAAGCCGCCGCCATGCCCGCGACCGGATCGGCAGGAACCGGATCATGAGCAGGGGACGGGACGCGACCTCGCCCTGGCGGATGCCCGCAGGCGCGTGGAAGGACGTGCTCATGCGCACATGGAAGGAAAGCGCGGCGGACAATGTCGGGCTGGTCGCTGCGGGCGTGTCATTCTATGCCTTTCTGGCGTTGCTGCCCCTGCTCGGCGCCATCGTGCTGACCTATGGGCTGGTTGCCGATCCGCAGACGGTGACGCAAAACATGGCGGCGATGACGCGGGTCATGCCCACGGACATCGCCCGCTTCATCGGCGAACAATTGATGTATGTCGTCCAGACCTCCGGCGGGAAGAAGGGGCTGGGCGTGCTGGTGGCGCTGGCGCTGGCGCTGTTCAGCGCGCGCAATGGCGCTGCGGCGATCGTGACGGCGCTCAACATCGCCTATGAAGAGGAGGAGAAGCGAGGTCTGGTAAAGGTGAACCTGCTGGCGCTTCTCATCACGGCCGGGGCCGTCGCGATGGCCGTATTCGCTCTGCTGTCCATGACCGTCCTTGCCTATGTCGAAGCCTGGCTGCCGTCCTCGCCGGTCCTTGCCATGCTGTCCAAGCTCATGTCCTACCTCCTCCTCGCGCTGGCGGCGGCGGCAGCGGCGGCGACGCTCTACCGCTTCGGTCCGTCGCGCGACCGCGCTCGCTGGATGTGGCTGAGCCCCGGTTCCCTGTTCTTCGCGGTGGCATGGGTGCTGCTGACGCTCGGCTTTGGAATATATGTGGCGAATTTCGGCAATTACGGGGCCACCTATGGATCGCTGGCGACCGTCATCATTTTGCTGACCTGGCTTTATCTGTCCAGCTACATCCTGATCTTCGGCGCGGAACTCAATTCGGAACTGGAGCACCAGACGGCGCGCGACACGACCGAAGGCGACGAACGCCCGCTGGGACAGAGGAACGCCTGGGCGGCGGATCATGTCGCGCAGGGAACGCGGGCGGGCGAAGATAGACCAACCCAAGTTACCAAATTGGGTTAGTCGAAATCTTCGCCGAAGGATCATCGATATTCATGATCTTTCGAAGGTCCGTCCAAATATCGATTCACCGCAAATCAGGGAAAAGGCACGGAACCGCGCCGGTTTCATACTGTTCATCCCGTACAGCCCAGGAGATGAACTTATGCAGACGCCATCCGATGATCGGAACGACTTGCGCAGCGAACTGCGCAACGATGCCGAAAACCTGACCAGTGCCGCGACCGACCGCCTCCATGAAGAGGTGGACGCGCGCAAGAGCCCGCTGGTCGATCAGGCCAAATCGGTCTCCGCCGCGCTCGACCGGGCAGCGGGCGAACTGGGCGGGGGCGCGATGCCGTCCTGGATCAGATCGACGCTGGAACAGGGCGCGCAGCAGATGCGGCGCCTTGCCGAAACCATCGAGCAGAAGGACTCCCGGGAACTGGCGGGCAGCATCCGCCACCTGGCCCGCGACAATCCCGTGACCTTCCTGACCGCCTGCGCGGCGGCGGGATTTGCCGCCAGCCGCATCTTCCGGGCGGAGGCGGACGGCGGCGCCTCAGGTGCCGCCATGGCACCGCCGGCGCCCCAGCCGCAGCCCTATACGACCGTCACGACGCCCGTGCCGCCTTCCGGAACGGGAGGGGTGATATGAGCGACCCGCAACTGGACCGCGCCAGCGTCGCCGGAGCCGGTGGCGGCAGGGACGAGGACATAGCCTCGCTCCTCCGCGCGCTGATGGGGCAGGGGACGCATCTGGCCGAACAGCAGATCGCTTTGTTGAAGGCCGAAGTGCGGGAATCCGCCACCAGCGTGAAACTGGCCGTCGGCTCGGTCGCGGTCGCGGCCGTGGTCGGCATCGCCGGGCTTGGCGTATTGCTGATGGGCCTTGCCTATCTGCTGGCCGACGCCATCGACCATCTGGGCTTTGCTACGCTGATCGTCGGCATCGTCGCCCTGATCGTCGCCTTCATCCTCTATCGCGGGGCGCTGGCCAAGGTTCGCGCCGCCGAACTCGCGCCCGAACGCACGCAGCACATGTTGGAACGCACACCCTCCGCCCTGCGTGGCGACCTCAATCCGGAGCACAGACCATGACCGACACGCTTGACCGAGATCCCGACGCCATCGAGCGCGACATCCGCCGCACGCAGGAGGATATGAGCCGCACGATCGACAGGATCGGAGACCGGTTGACGCCGCGCAACCTGTTCAACGCCCTGCTGGACAAGGCGGATGAACATCATGTCGACGCCCGGACGCTGCTGGACGGCGCGCGGCGCAACCCCATTGCGCTTGGGCTGATCGCCGCCGGCACGATCTGGCTGATCAGCGACAAGGACTCCCCATTCCCCAGCTTCGGCTCCGGCACGGGCAACCGCCATGTCGATCCGCACCATCGCGATTATGTGGCCCATATGTCCGGCATCGAGATTCGCGATGGGGAAGATGCGATCGCCTATCAGCGCCGCCGCGACGCGGCACGCGCCAACTATCTGATGCTCGAACGCCGGCATGATGAGGATGAGAGCAGCTTTCGCCAGCGGCTCGACGACCTGACCGACAAATTCCGGGAAAAGCGCCATGCCTGGGCGCAGGGTTCGGGGCAGGCGCGCGACGCCGCCGGACATGCGGCCACGCAGGCCACCGAAAGGGCCCGCAGCCTTTATGACGACAATCCCTTTGTCGGCGGCCTGATCGCCGCTGCGGTGGGCGCGGCGCTGGGATCGGTGCTGCCGCTCAGCCGGACGGAACAGGAAAGGCTGGGTGCGCTGGGCGAGAAGGCGCGCGGCATGGCGGCCGAACAGAAGGACGCTTTGGCCGAAACACTGCGCGAAAAGAAGGACGAGCTTGTCGAGAAAGCGGATTCGACGCTCCAGCAGGTTGGACATTCGGCGCCCCCGCAACCCTCCTGACCGGGACGGGGGTGAGGCCGCGCCGCCACATGCGCATGATCTGCATCTGGCCGCGCGGTTTATGCACTCGCAAAACAGCCGCTTGATCTCCACATTGGCGCGATGAAAGTGTCGACCTTCGCCAGCGCTGAACCCGCCATCCTCAACCGCCGCCTGCCCGATCCGGTGCGGGCGGTGATTTTCGACATGGACGGCACGCTGCTCGATACCGAGGCGGAGCATCGGCGCACCATGGCGGAGGCGGCTGCCGCGCTGGGCTGGCCTTTTTCCGAGGCGTTGCAGCTTGCCATGGTCGGCATTCACCGCGATGCGAACCGGGTGATGCTGGCGGAGCATTTCGGCGCGGACTTTCCGCTGGAGCAGTTCTACGCCGACAGCGACCTGCTGTTCGAGGCGGCGTTGGAGGCCGCCATTCCGAAGCGGCCGGGCGTCGAACCGGCTTTGGCCGGGCTTGCCGCGGCAGGCATTCCCCTGGCCGTCGCGACTTCGACCGAGGCGCCCCATGCCTGCCATCGCCTCGAAAAGGCGGGCTTGCTCGACTATTTCGACGTGGTTGTGACGCGCAACGATGTGGAACGGCCCAAGCCGCATCCCGAACCCTATCTGCTGGCGGCGAAGCGCCTGGGCGTGGCGGTTGCCGATGCGGTGGCGGTGGAGGACAGCTATGCCGGGGTGCGTTCGGCGGCGGCGGCCGGCATCGCGACCGTGATGGTGCCTGACCTGCTCCCGCCGACCGACGCGGAACGGGCATTGGTCGCGGCGGTGCTCCCCAGCCTGCACGACCTTGCCGCCATGATCCTGCCCGCAGCGAAGGGCTGACCCTGCTCGTCCCGCGATCCTGACCCTTCGTCGCAAAGCCGGTTGCGTCGCCCGCGCTCTTGGAATTGGGGAGCCGATGTGGGACAGCGGAAATTGGATCGCTGACAGGAAGATACCGGGACCTTATGCCGCTGCCTAGCCGATGGAAGATCCTGCCCTGGGCTTGCGGTGCCGCCGGCATCGCGCTGTCGGCCGCATCGGTGCGGGCGGCCGATCCCGCACCGTTCGAGCTTGGCGGGCCGGGCCTGCGCATCACGGTCATGCGGGGCAAGGACGTGCTGCCCATTGCGCAGGTGCCCAGCCTGGCCGAAGGCGACAGGCTGTCGATCGGGGCCGACCTGCCGGAGGACCAGGGCGCAAGATTCCTGCTGCTCTCCACCTTCCTGCGGGGCGCCACCAATCCGCCGCCCAAGGATTGGATCAAGTCCGCCGAAACCTGGAAGAAGAAGGCGAAGGACAACAGCCTCAGCCTGACCGTGCCGAAGGGCGCGCGGCAGATGACGCTGTTCCTGGTGCCGGATACGGGCGGCGCGGAAGGCACGATCGAAGATGCGGTGCGCGGCAAGCCGGGGGAGTTCATCCGCGCGACGCAGGAACTCAATCAGGCCTCGCTCGATCGGTCGCGGCTGGATGCCTTCATGGCGGCGATCCGGGCGCAGGAAAACACCCATCCCGAATATCTGCGTTCGGTCGCCCCTGCCTTGGCGCGCAGCCTGTCGATGAAGCTGAATGACGAATGCCTGTCCAAGGTGGTCGAGCTTCAGGCCAATTGCCTGCTGGAAAATCGCGAACAACTGGTGCTGGCTGACGTGCACAGCAGTTCCATTGCAGAGACTCTGACCGGCGCGCCCACCGATCTGGCGCTGCAACTCAGTTCCACGCGGGAGGCGGGCTATGGCTTCTACAGCCCCTATATCGGCGTGGTGCGCGATCTGGCGAAGATTTTCGGCGCGTTCAGCAATCCGGAGTTCGACTATCTGCCGACGCTCAGCGTCCGGCGGGACGATGCTGCCGCGCTGCTGCTCAACAAGGCGCCCTCGTTCCAGAAGCCCAAGTCGGTGCTGGTCGTCGGCATGCCCGCGATCGAGGCCGACAGCCCGCCCCGCCTGCGCAGCGCGGCCAGCGGCCCGATCTGCGCGGCGCGTCCCGGCGTGGTGCTTCCTGTCGAGGGCGCGCCGCTCATCTATTCGACCGCCTATGCGCGCAACTTGACGGTGAAGCTGACGGCCGCCAGCGGCGAGACGATAGAACTGCCCGTGGAGGCGCGGGCGGACCGGGGCGGCTATGTCGTCAAGGGCAATGATCCGCTTCCTGCCGTCTTCAAGGGTACGGTGAAGGGGCATCTTTCCGGCTATTGGGGTTTCGAGCGGTTCGAGGGACCGGACTTCTCGCTGCAACTGCCCGGCGACGCGCGGTGGAAAGTGGCGGGCGAGGAACCGACGCTGGTGGTCGGTCGCGACAATGGCCTGACCCTGACCGGCGAAGCGCCTGCCTGTGTCGAAGGCGTGACCTTGCGGCAGGGGGACGGCGCGCCCCAGTCCCTGCCGTGGAAGGTGCAGGGGACGGACGCCCTGCTCCTGACCCTTCCACTGGCCGACCGCAAGCCCGGCGACATCAGGATAGAGGTCAAATATCAGGGCGTCGCCACGCCTTCCGTCCTGTCGCTCAAGGCCTATGCCCAGGCCAGCAGGCTGGACGCGCTCAGCCTGCATGCCGGGGACAACAGCGCCGTCCTTTCCGGCCAGCGGCTGGATCAGGTCGCCGCGGTTGAGCTGTCCGGGATGGTGCTGGCGCCTGGTGAACTGGTGCGCGACGGGTCCGTGGACCGGTTGAGCCTGTTGGCGAAGGGCGAGGGCGCTGCTCTGAAGGCCGGCGATCGGGCGACGGCGCGGGTACGGTTGAAGGACGGCCGCTCCGTCGATCTGGCCGCCACTGTCGAGGAAGCGCGCCCCCGGCTGGCCCTGCTCAGCAGGAGCGTTTCGCAAGGTACGGGTGCGGGCCGCAGCCTCCAGCTTTCCGGGGAGGATCTGCTGCCCGACGACGGGCGGCTGGTCTTCTCGGTCCGGGCGGAACAGGGGGCGGCTTTCCGACCCGACGATGCGCTGGAGGTCGCTTCGGCAGATGGAGCGAAATCCGTCAGGCTGGGAAGCGCCAGCGGACTTCGGCTGTCCGGCCCGGATGTGATGGTGGCGACCCTGGACCCGATGTCGCTGGCGCCCGCGTCGGGTCCACTGCGCTTCCGCCTGTTGCGCAGCGATGGCTTCAGCGACTGGCAGCCGCTCGTGACGCTCGCCCGCCTGCCGCGTATCGATGGCGTCAGTTGCGAGGCGCAGGATTGCACGATCAAGGGCCGCGACCTGTTCCTGATCGAGGCCGTGGACGGCGCGCCCGGCTTTGAAAAGCCGACGATGGTCACGCAGGGTTTCACCGGCTCCAGCCTGTCCGTCCCGGCGCCAAGGGACGGCAAACTCTACATCCGCCTGCGCGACGCAAGGGACCAGGCAGTCATACTCGATCTCAGTTGACAGCCGCGTTCAGCGCTTGCGTCCGTGAGAGGCCCGGGCAAGCCCAAACCCGCGTCTCCTCTGGTTTTGCAGGAAATTTTCCACAATCCTATTTTTCCTGTTGACCGACTCATTCGACGCGCCTAGATGCCACTCCACCGACGCGGTGATGACCTCCGGTTTTCGCTGCGAACGGTCGCCAATATCAAGGATGGCCAAATCCTCGAATGAAAGTTCGAGGATCGCTGGTTGTCCGCTTCTGATGTTCGGTGAAGCTCTTTGACATTGTTGATTGATGAAGGGACATGTGGGCGGCGGCTCCGGGTTCTTGCGGCTTCTAGGCGCAGGGTACTCGGTTAAAATAGCCATCCTCACAATGTCCTTACACACCATGTAAGATTTGTGCAGGAATGGCTCCTAGGAATGAGCGGTTTCGGTTTGGGATTATTCCTCCTGGACCGAGATCGGACATCAAACTTGAGAGTTTGATCCTGGCTCAGAACGAACGCTGGCGGCATGCCTAATACATGCAAGTCGAACGAGC
>NZ_JAINEZ010000089.1:0-20298 GCF_019873065.1 Sphingobium sp. PNB | reverse complement strand
CGCTGTTTTGCAACGGCTAAGTCAGAAGCTCGCTACGCTCGCGCCCACCCCTAACCCCTCCCGTTTACGGGAGGGGAATGTCTTGGATTGGCCAATTTCCCGCCATTCCGAAACTCTCCAAGCGGCCTAACCGCCTGGAACATGCGCCCTATGCTGACGGAAGCGCGCCGATCCCCGTCAGCGACATCAGCAACGACCCTCAGGCAGAGGCGGGATAGACGCCGCGCTTTTCCACGAGACGGGCGAGATGCCAGTCCCGGTCGCCCAACAGCGCGTCGATGGCGGTCAGCCGCTTGAAGGCATGCCCGACCTTATATTCGGCGGTGATGCCGATGGCGCCGTGCATCTGCACCGCTTCCTGCCCGATGATGCGGCCTGACTTGCCGATCTGCGCCTTTGCTGCGGAGATGTTGCGGCTCCGTTGATCGGCATCGCTGTCGAGCGACAGCGCCGCAAGGATCGCCATGCTGCGCGACAGTTCAAGCTGCATCAGCATTTCGACGGCGCGATGCTGGAGCGCCTGGAAACTGCCGATGGCGACGCCGAATTGCTGCCGGGTCTTGAGATAGTCGACGGTGACATCGAACGTCTCCGCCATGGCGCCGACCGATTCCGCCACCAGTGCAGCGGTCGCTTCCTCGAACACGCGGGCCAATATGCCCTCCCCCTGCCCCGTCGCGCCGATGAGCGCATCCTTCGGGACATTGACGCCCGACAGGGCGAGCGTGGCGACCGGCACGCCATCATAGCCGCGCTTCCCCTCGACCGTCACGCCAGCCGCCGCCGCATCCACGAGGAAGAGCGAAAGGCCCTCTCCCGTTATTGCGCTCACGATGAACGTATCGGCGCTCTGCCCATGCAGGACCGCGATCTTGCGGCCATCGAGCGTCCATCCATCGCCCGACGCAGACGCGGTCGTGCGCGCCGCCAGCGTATGGCGCGGCAGGCCCTTCTCGCCATGCGCCAGCGTCAGGATGCGCTCGCCAGCCGCAATGCCCGGAACGATGTCCCCGCGCTGCTGCGCTGACGCGCCATGGCGCAGCACGCCGCCCGCCAGCACCACGGTTGCGAAATAGGGTTCGACCATCAGGCCGCGCCCCAGCGCCTCCATGACGATCATCATCTCCACGCCGCCGCCGCCGAAGCCGCCATCTTCTTCCGCGAACGGCAGCGCGAGCAGGCCCATCTCCGCAAGACCTGCATAGGCCTCCCGGCTCCAGCCATCGGGCGTCCTGAGCGCATGTTCGCGCTTCTGGAAGTCGTAGGTTTCCGCCACGAACCGCGTGACGGTTTCCTGCAGCATCTTCTGTTCGTCGTTCAGGTCGAAATCCATGGCGCGTCAAAGTCCCAGCATGGTCTTGGCGATGATGTTCTTCTGGACCTCATTGGACCCACCGAAGATCGACACCTTGCGCATCGTGAAATAGAAAGGAGCGGCAGCGCCGATCCAGCCATCGTCCGGATCGTTCGGCGCATGATCATGATCGGGCATGGCAAGGCCCGCCGGGCCTGCCAGCTCAGCGACCAGTTCGGTCATGCGCTGCTGCATTTCCGTGCCCTTGACCTTCAGGATGGACGCCGCCGCATTGGCGCCGCCGCCATGGGCATCGGCGGCGACGACGCGCAACTGGGTCAGTTCCAGCGCCCGCAATTCCACCTCCACCTCCGCCAGCTTGTGCGCAAGGCGGCGCTGTTCTTCGTCGGTCAGGGTGCCGTCCGCGGCAAGGCGGCTCTCCAGCGCGCGCAGTTGCGAAAGCCTTTCCTTGGAAAGACCGATGCGGGCGATGCCGCTGCGTTCGCTGCCCAGCAGATGCTTGGCGACGTCCCAGCCCCGGCCTTCCTCGCCAATGACATTCTCCACCGGCACGCGCACATCGTCGAAGAAGACTTCATTGGCGTCATGCTCGCCGTCGATCGTCTCGATCGGGCGGACGGTGATGCCCGGCGTCTTCATGTCCAGCAGCAGGAAGGTGATGCCCTGCTGCTTCTTGCCGCTGCTGTCGGTGCGGAACAGGCCGAACATCCAGTCCGCATGCTGGGCCTGTGTCGTCCAGATCTTCTGCCCGTTGAGGACATAATGATCGCCGTCTCGAACCGCCGTCGTCTTGAGGCTGGCAAGGTCGGAACCGGCGCCGGGTTCGGAAAAGCCCTGGCACCACCAGATGTCGATATTGGCGGTGACCGCCAGGAACCTGTCCTTTTGCGCGGGGGTGCCGAACTTGCACAGCACCGGACCGATCATGTTGACATTGAACGGCGATCCTTCCGGGGCATGGGCCAACGCCATCTCCTCCTGAAAGATATAGCGCTGAGCCGGCGTCCAGGCCTGCCCGCCATATTCGACGGGCCAATGCGTCACGGCCCATCCCCGCGCGTTGAGGATGCGTTGCCACCGCACCGTATCCTCCTTGGTCAGATGATCGCGGTTGATCATCTTGCGCCGCAGATCCTCTGGGAGGGCTTCCTTGAGGAAGGTCCGCACCTCATCGCGGAAGGCCGTTTCCTCGGGCGTAAAATCCAATTTCATCGCGCTGTTCCCATATAAGAACCCCTTCCCCAGCAGGCATCGGGCTTCCAAGTCAACGGCGCGACCAAGGCCTTCACATGCCCGATATCATTGCGTCAGATCGAACAGCACGCGCCCGCCCCCGCCCGTCCGGGCAAGCGCAATCCCCTCCTCCGCACGGGACAGCGGAACGATGGCGCGCACCGGCAGGGACGGCGGATCGGCGGCATGGAGCGCGGCCAGTTCCGCGAACATGGCGTGCACGCCCTCAACACCCATGGCCTCCTCCGCGGGGCGAAGGCTGAAGCCCAAGATCGAGAGGCCACCCCCGGTCAGCAATTGCGAACGAACCTGGATCGGCTCGCCGGAGAGATGGCCGAACAGCAACAGCCGGCCGCCCGGCGCCAGGCAGCTTGCAAGCCGGTCGGTCGCCGCGCCCGCCACGCAATCGAGTGCGGCGCGGACAGGCCGCCCGCCCGACGCCGCCAGTGCGCGCTCCGCCAGACCGTCGCCGTCCAACAGCGCATCGGGTGTCGCGGGATGCGGCCTTCCCACGACATCGACAACCTTGACGTCCATGCGCGCGGCAAAGGTGCGAACCCAATGCGCCACGACCGATCCCGCACCATTTTGAATGATCGCATCGCCCGGAAGCACGCCAGCATGGCGCAGGAGCAGATGCGCAGTAGGAGGGTTGATGCGCAACATCGCCGCCTGCACGGGATCGAATCCGGCCGGCAGAGCTATCAGATGGCGACGGGGCAAAAGGCGCATCGCACACCAGTTGCCCCGGCCAAGCACCATCACCAGATCGCCCGGACGAAGGTCGGCAACGGCTTCGCCCACTGCCTCCACCAGCCCCGCGCCCTCGGCTCCCAGCGGTTGGTCATGCGGCAGATCAAAGGAATATCCGCCTTCAATCGCCAGAAGGTCAGCCGGATTGACAGGCGCATAGGCCATGCGCACCAGCACTTCATCATTCCGGGGCACGGACGGCGCCGGCGCCTCCGCAAGGCGGACACGCCCCTTTCCGCAGGGCAGCACCGCGCGGTTCACGCCGATACCGGCCCTGCGCTCAGGCGAAATGCCGCCGGTAGCTGGCGATCTTGATCGTCTCGGGCATTTTCACGACATTGCTGCTGTCCCGCTCCAGCCCGTCTTCCTCCTGATGCAGTTCGGCAATCCGGGCTTTGCGGCTGATCAGCAGGTCCAGCATTTCCTGTCCGCGCTCCGCAATCACGGACGGCCGGGCGATGACGCTGACGGTCAGCCGATCCATATTCCGGCCGAAAGGCAGCAATACAGCGACGCAGCCGACCCCGTCCCGATCCTGTTCGATGGCCCAGCCCTTTTCACGCAGCACGGCGAATTCGGACAGAAGCTCGGCCAGGCGGACATGCCGGGACAGGTCTGTTTCCTCCGCGTTCAGGCGGTGGACCGCGGAACGGATGCCTTCATTGCGGTAGCTCGAAAGCAGCAGCCGCCCCTGCGTGCTGTGCAGGATGGACAGCTGATCGCCCGCATGAGCATCGAGCGCATCCTCATTATTGCCGTGGATGACATGCAGATGCTGCAGCACATAGTTGGAACTGGTCGACAGCAGCACCGTTTCGCCCGTCAGCTTGGCGATCTCGTCGATTGCGGACAGCACCGGCCCGCCACGGAACAATGAAGGCTTCACCCAGGCGCCGAGCAGGGCGACCCGCGCGGTCGGACTGTAGGTCCGGCGAACGCGATTATAGTGGAGATAGCCCAGCCGCGTCAGGCAGCGGAGCAGTTCGGATGTGCTGGATTGCGGATAGTTCAGCGTGCGCGACATTTCCATGACGGTGGCGACGCGGCGATCCTGGTCGAAATATTCCAGGATCTCCAGCACTCGATGCGCGGATTTGATGGTCCGGGATGCGCTGGTGGCCATTGGCTTTCCTCTTCCTCCCGCGGATGCATGAAATTGCATCTGCTGCACGGATTTTCGTACCGCATCATGAATATAATGTCCAACGGTTTTTCGAATTGCGTTCGAATTTTCGAACGGCTATGCAATGCGAGTTGAGACCGGAAAGGTGAACAGGGGACGATGCAGCAGGCCAAATCAGAGGAAACCCGCGCCCGCGGACCGAAGGCGATCACCCGCGTGCTCGATCTGCTGGCCCTGCTGGCAGGCAAGCAGGACGGCATGAGCCTGGCCGAACTCAGCGTGGTCATGACGGTGCCCAAGAGCACATTCATCGACACGCTGCGGGGCCTGTGCGACATGCATTATCTGTCCTGTCAGGAGGGGCGATACCGACTGGGTCCGGCGGCCTATCATTTCGCCAGCCGGATCGTGCGCCATTGGTCTGCGCCGGAACTCATCCGCGCCCTGGTCAAGCAGCTCGCCTCCGAAACCCGCGAGTCGGTGGGGTTCGCCATTGCCGATTGGGAAATCGGGCAGGCCATCTACACCGAGGCGAGCAACAGCCCGCAGCCGGTGCGATATGCCATGCAGGCGGGGCTGCGTGCGCCGCTCTACGCCAGCGCTGCCGGGCGTGTCCTCATGGCCTTTGCCAGCCCCGAACAGGTGGAGGAATATCTGGCCCGCGCCCATCTCAGGAAGTTGACGGACAGCACGCGGACCGACCCCGATGTCATCCGCGCCGGCCTCGCGGCGATACGCGAACAGGGCTATTGCGCCAGCTTCGGGGAGATGTTGAGCGACACCGCGGCCCTGGCGGTGCCGGTCATGGGCCCTGACGGCGATCTGCTGGGGGCGCTCATGCTGGCGGCTCCGCTGGACCGGATGAAGCAGAATTTCGAACGGCTTCTGAATGCCACGGTGGAGGCGGGCCGCCACGCCTCAGCGGGAAGCTGACGCGCGGCGACGGGTCGGATCAGGTTCAGACCGGCAGGCCCATGAAGCGCATGCCGTTTTCATACATGACCTTGCGCACATCCGATGCCGACAGGCCCCTGCACGCTTCCTCCGCGAACAGGCGCGGTTCCGCGACGCCTTCCGCATGGGGATAGTCCGATCCCATCAGAACCCAATCGGCATTGCCGACCTGATCGATGATGGATTTCAGATCGTCCTCCGGATAGGCGACGACCGACATATGGCGAGCAAAGATGGCGCTCGGCCGGTCCTTCAACTGGCCGGCGGGCCAATGGCCGTTCTTCGCGATGCCCCGGCACTTGTCCATCTTCACCAGCATGGACGGAACCCATTCGGCGCCATTTTCGGCCGACAGCAGCCTTATATTGGGAAAGCGTTCGAAGAAGTTCCAGAAGATGAAGCTCGACAGCGTCTCGATCACCGGCCGTTCCGAATAGCCGTGCATCCACACGAAGGCGGACTGCCGGATGCGCGATTGCTGCATCCCCTCCCCCCACAGCGCCATATGATCCTTCATGTAGATGGCTTCGGAGACATGGAAGACGACGCGGATGCCGGCTTCATTGGCGATCGCCCAGAAGGGATCGTGATCGGGATGCGCGGGCGCCTTGCCGTTATAGGGGCCCATCGGCATCAGGATGAGCTTCGCGCCCTTGGCGACGACATCCTTCAGCGCCTTGCAGGCTTCCTCGACATTGTCGAGCGTCATGATGGGGCATGAGAAGATGCGGTCGTTGTAATTATACTTCCACTGGTCGTACATCCAGCCATTATAGGCGTTCAATACCGGATAGGCATAGCGCGGGTCGTCCAGGAAACTGATGGCCGTGATCATGTTGCCGACGAAGAGGATGGACGAACGCACATCCCAGGCATCGAGCAGTTTCACCCGTTCCCCCGGCTCGACCATGGCCGGGGTCTTGGGCACATGCATGTCGATCTCGGCCTTGCCTTCCTTCATGGCGCGCAGCCATTCATGCAGCTTGCCGGGCGCGGGAACGCGGCCATCCTCGAACAGATGGTCGGCGCTGATCTCCACCTTGCGCGGCCCCACATACATGGCGAAGTCGCTGTCCGGTCCTGTCTTGAACGTGACGCCATAACGTTCGGCGGCGTCTTGGGGCAGATATTTCGTCCACGCCTCATCCGTTTCCCAGAAATGCGTATCGGCATCGAAGATCGGACCGGAATAGACAGGCGAAGTTTCCGCCGCTTCGATTTGTGCAGACATGATGTTCCTTCCCCAAAACCATGACGTTATTCGATATGATCTGGACCACGCCGCCATCAAACCCGGGCGCCGAGTGTCGAAACCTGTAAGTGTCGAAATCTATATAGGCATGGCTGCATGTCGCGAATATCGGCCCGGCCCTGCCATCACATAGGCGATGGGATGCTGATGCCATCAGATGGCCGATCAGTGTGTGTTACCCTCCGATGGCGGTGGCGGCGTTATTGACGCGGGCACGCCGCCACCCATAGGCCAGACAATCAAAACGCATGGAGGCAATGGATGGCTGAGCTGGACGAGAAACAGAAATCGGGCGTCGACTTCATCAGCGGCATCATGGGCGAAGGGTTCGGCAACGCCTTTCGGGAAGCCTGCACCGCTGACCGTTTCGGCTCGCCCATTCCGCGCATGGCGGCAAGCTGGGCCTTTCACGACGCGTGGCAGCATCAGGGCCTTGCGCCCAGGGAAAAGAGCATGGCCGTCATATCGGCGCTCATCGCCATGCGACAGTCGCTGGAACTGAAGAACCACGTCAAGATCGGCATCGCCAACGGACTGACGGCGCAAGAGCTGGAGGGATTGCTGGTGCAGCTTACGCCCTATGTCGGCTTCCCCTGCATCGCCTCCGCCACCACGGCGGTCATCGAGGCCATGCGGGAAGCGGGCGTGTCCCCGGACGTGCAGACGGCGGAGGAAAAGGGGCTGTTGTGACCGGCGCGACGACCATGGCGAATCCGCATTTTTCCGACCTGCCGAAGACGCTGGAACACACATTGCCGGAAGTCATCGCGCATGTCGCGGCACGCTATGGCAGCACGCCCTTCATCATAGGCGAGGACGGAGCGCGGATCAGCTTCGCGCAATATAAGGACCGGGTGGACGGTCTTGCCCGCGCCCTGATCGCCCATGGCGTCGCCCATGGCGGCCGGGTGGCGATCTGGGCGCCCAACAGCCCGGAATGGATGATCGCGGCGGCGGCGGCGGAAAGCATCGGCGCGATCATGGTGCCGGTCAACACCCGCTTCAAGGGTGGGGAAGCGCTCTACATATTGGCGAAGACGCGCGCCAAGATCCTGTTCACCGTGACGGGATTTCTGGGCAATGACTATGCCGCCATGCTGGTTCAGGCGGGCGGCGGCGCAGGCGAAACCGGGCCGGTGCGCGACCTGCCGGGGTTGAGCCATATCGTGGCGCTGGACGGGCCTGCCTTCGCCGCCTTCCAGCGCGAACAGGCGGACGAGGCCGCGCTGGCGGCGCGAATCGCGGCCGTGACGCCGCAGACCATCGCGGACATTCTTTTCACCAGCGGCACCACCGGGCAGCCGAAGGGCGCGATGCACAATCATGGGCAGGCGCTGTGGGTGCCGGCCATCTGGAACGAATCCAACGACCTGCGGGCGGGCGACCGCATGGCCATCGTCAATCCCTTCTTCCACAGCTTCGGTTACCGGTCGGGCTGGATTTCCGCGCTGGTCGCGGGAATCACCGTCTATCCGCTGGCGACATTCGACGCGGAAGCGCTGCTGGGGCTGATCGAGCGCGAGAAGATCAGCGTGCTGATGGGACCGCCGACCATCTTCTTCTCGCTGATGGAGCATCCGCGTTTCGGCGCGTTCGACATCTCATCCCTGCGGGTCGGGCATACGGGCGCATCCAATGTTCCGATGGAGTTGATCCGCGCCGGGCGGGAAATATTCGGGTTCGACCTGTTCCTGACCAGCTTCGGCCAGACCGAATGCACGGCGCTGGCCACAGTCAACTATCCCGACGCCAGCTTTGAAACCATTGCGAAGACCGTCGGCAAGCCGCTGCCCGGCGTCGAACTGCGCATCGTCGATGGGGACGGCAATCCGCTGCCTCCCGGAGAAAGCGGCGAACTGCTGATTCGCGGGCCAGTGGTCATGCAGGGCTATTTCGAGGAGCCGGAGCAGACCGCGGCGACGATCGACGCGGATGGCTGGCTTCATAGCGGCGATGTCGGGTGCATTGGCGAGGACGGCACGCTCCGCATTCTCGACCGCCTCAAGGATGTCGTCATCGTCGGCGGATTCAACGCCTATCCGGCGGAGATCGAGAATATCCTGCGCAAACATCCCGCCATCGCTGATGTCTGCATCATCGGCTGGCCCGACGATCGCATGGGCGAGGTCTGCGCAGCCTGCGTCATCCTTAAGGCAGGCGCGGCGCTGACGCTGGCTGAACTGACCGCCTGGAGTCGCGAGCAGATGGCGAATTACAAGGTGCCGCGCCATTTGTTCCTGGTGGATGACTTTCCGCGCACGCCCTTGGGGAAAATCCAGAAATTCCTGCTGCGCGACCAGGCGAAGGCCCAAGCCGCGGGCTGATCACAGAATGGAAGCGAGCATGACCATGAAATTCAAGGGCGACTTCTATCAGATCGGCGTCGTCGTGCGCGACATCGATGCAGGCATGGCGCATTATCGCAATCTGCTGGGCCTTGGGCCTTTCTGGCGGCTCGATACCGATTATGAAGGGCGCTATCGCGACTGGCGCGGGCGCTTCGCCAATAGGAACGCCTTCACCAAATGGGGCGACGTCTATCTGGAAATGATCGAGCCGGTGGTCGGCCAAGGGAACGCCAGGGAATGGCTGGAAACGCGCGGTGAAGGCATTTTCCATCTCGGCTATGCGGTCGACGACCTGTCGCAGCGGCCCGATGGCGTCGATTGCGTGTTCGAGAGTTGGGGCGCCAAAATGCCCAATGGCGATGCGGCGGTGATCCACCTCGATACGGTGGAGCAGCTTGGTTATTATGTGGAGCTTTCGGACCGGGCTTTGGTCGACAGGCTGAACGCCAGAATCGACAAGTTCATGAATGAACTGGCGATATGAACGCGCGCTGCGTCTCCTATTTGCCTTAGGGCAATAGGAGACGCAGATCGTGGTCGAGCGCCGCCTGCCCGAAGCGGGCGGCATAGGCGGTGTTGACGGCCTCGGTCTGGAAGCGCACCTCATTGGTGAGGAAGATGAACAGGCCCCACAGAATGGACCGCCTGTAGTCGAGCCAGGCCGATTCCCAATCCAGAACGGGACCACCCTCCCGCGCCAGCGCGTCGAGATAGATACGCAGAAGATCGCCTTCCCATGCGGCGCGGTCAGCCAGGTCGGCGGCGCAGACGATATGATAGGAGACTTCATGGTGCCAGGCGGTCTGCGCCACCTGCGCGTCGAAATAGCCGGGCGTGCCGTCCTCCAATATGTAGAGATTGCCCAGATGCGTGTCGCCATGGATCAGGCAGCGGGGCTGGGCGCGCTGAATCTCTCCTATGGTCATCAGCGCCCGTTCCATCCAGTCGCGGTCGTGCAGCCGGGTGGAGACGGCCGCGCCACGCGGCGAGGCCATATAATGCGCCCAGACATCGGGCAGGAGATAACGGCGCATATAGTCCAGCCCCCAACCGTCGAACCGGCTGGCGATGTCGGCCCAGCGGCCACCGGGCCGGAAATGGGGTGAAGCCCAGGTCGCGGCATGATAGGCGGCCATGGTCTCCATGCGGCGGGCGATCTGGTCGAACCGCTGCGGACGCAAGGCGTCGCAGAAATCGACGCCGGGGCGCTTCAGATCCTCCATGATGACGATGGACTGGTGCGAATGGGGGTCGGTGCCCGCGAAATAGGCGCGCGGCGACGGCATGGGGATGAGCGGCTGGATGTCGGCGTAGAAGCGCGTTTCATTGGCGTACATCGCCGCCATCTTCGGGCTATGCTCCTCAAAGCCGCCCTTGACGATCAGGGTTTCGCCAATCTGCCCGGCGCCCTCCCCTTCCACGGCGAGGCGAACGCGAATCTTGGTCGATGTGCCGAGAATGACATCGATCACCTGCGATTCAACAACGGATATATGAGGCAGCCGCTGGCGCAAGGCGCGGGTCAGCCACGCGCTGTCGATCTGCTGCGGCGTCAACGGCAGGGCTAGCGCATCGGCGGGATAAGCCTCACTCATCATTCTCTCCAGCGTCGTTTCCGCACAGAATGCCAGACGGCGGCGTGCAAGAAAAAGGGGACGCAGAACTCTGCGCCCCCTTGATGCTTCACGGCCCGGGCCGGATCAGAATTTGAAGCCGACTTCCACGCCATAGGTGCGCGGTTCGCCGTAGACGCTGTTCTGGAAGCCCAGCCCTTCCGCGATGAGGCCCAGCACGCCGATGCGGTAGGTCTCGTTCAGCGCGTTGTTGACGAAGGCCGCCACCGAAGCGCCCGAACCGCCGACATTGTTGAGTTCGGCGCGCAGGTTGATCAGCGAATAGGCGGGCTGCACGCCCTGTATCTCGAAGTCGTCGAGATAGATCTTGCTGCGCCAGGTATAGTTCAGGACGAAGTTGAGCTGGCCCAGATCTTCGCTGACCGGCGGCGAAATGGTTGCCGTGGCGCCGAGCTGATGCTTGGGCACCCCGCGCTGTTCGAACTCGGTCAGGCCGTTCAGCACGACCCGGCCCGCCCGGATGTCGACCTTCGTATAGGAATAGAAGGCCGCCAGCGAGAAGCTGTCGGTGCTGAAATTCGCCTCGAACTCGCCGCCGACATTGCGCTGCTTGGCGGTGTTGTCGACGATGGTGAAGACATTGCCGTCGATGAAGGTCGCGCGCTGCTTCTGCACGTCGCTGCCGTCCTGACGGAACAGGGCGGTGCTGGTGGTCAGGCGGCCCGCGCCCAGCCGGTGGTTGGTCTTCAGGCCGATTTCATATTCATCGACGAATTCGGGCAGGAACGGCCGCAGCGTGATCGCGTCGGTGGCCCGGGTCGAAAAGCCGCCCGCGCGGAAACCATGGCGATAGGACGCATAGGTGGTGACTTCCGGGCTCGGCTCATATTGCACCGTCGCGTCGTAGGTCCATTCCTTGAACGACTTGCTGTTGGTGAAGGAACATTGGCTGAGCGGAACCCGCTGAACGCCGGCAGTCGACGTATCGGTGTCGAACGAGCAGCGGCCGAAGGTGCCGTCAGCATTGGGATAGTTGGGCTGCGAAGGCGAAACGGTGATCTTGCGCTTGTCATAATTATAGCGAAGACCGCCGGACAGGCTGAGCTGATCCGTGACCTTGAAGGTGCCGGCGACGAATGCGGCCGCGGTGCGCGAATAGCCTTCGCCCGGATTGCTGGTGACGAACAGCGTCGCGTCTGTCGTCGCAGGATTGAGGCCGGCTCCCAGGATATTCAGTTGAGGCAGCGTATTGGCGAGCGAACCGTCAATGCCCTTTTCCTCGAAATAATAACCGCCGACGATGAGGTCGAGCCGGTTTTCGAACATCTTGGCCTGAAGTTGCAGTTCTTCGGAAATGTTGCGTGAACGCGCAAACTGATAAGGGGCGATCAGGAAGGCGGGAATGCCGTCATAATCCTGAACGGTATCCCGACGCTCCTTGCGATAACCGAAGATATTCTTCAGCGTCAGGCCGTCGGCCAGATCCCAGGTCGTCTTGTTGGTGATGCCCCAGTTCTTGATGCTCTCCCGCGGCAGGCCGAACACGTCGAGATTGCTGCCATTGCCCGACCCGGAATTGAGCGTGAAGCGGCGCGAGCGGAAAAGCTGCTGCGCCTCCGCGAACTGACCCGGAATATCCGCGAGTCTGGCATAGTTGTTGAGAGCCGAAGGATAGTTGATGGACGTAAGGAAAGACGCCGTGCCGTTTTCCCGCGACTTGAACCAGTCGAATATAGTCAGCGATTCGATGCCGTTGCCCGGCGAGACCAGCGCCGACACGCGGAACGTGTCGTAATTCTGGTTGTCGAGGCGCAGGCCGCTGCCGATGTCGCGCGCCCAGCCGTCGCGTTCGCGGGTCTTACCCGCGAAGCGAAGGGCGACGGAATCCCCGACCGGCACATTCACCATGCCGAACAGGTCGTGCATGTCGTAATTGCCATATTGGCCGCGCACTTCGCCGGCGAATTCGCCCAGCTTCGGATGAGCAGGCTCGACCAGCACCGCGCCGCCGGTCATGTTGCGGCCGAAGAGCGTGCCCTGGACGCCCTTCAGAACCTGAACCGATTCCAGATCGTAAAGGCTGTTGCCGAAACCATAGGGGCGCGGCTGCACTACTTCAGCGAAATAGGTGCCGACCGGCGGGTCGGTGAAAAGCTGCGTTTCCTGCGTGCGCTGGCCGCGCAGCGAGAAGGCGACGGTGTTGCGCTGGCTCTGCGCGCTCGTGATCGACAGCGAAGGGGTGCGATATTGCAGACCCTGAACGTCGGTCACGCCCGAGCGGGAAAGCTGTTCGCCCGAAATGGCGGAGACGGAAATCGGCACATCCTGGAGCGCTTCGTCGCGACGGCGCGCCGTGACCACGATGTCGCCGCTCGACACGCCTTCGGCCTGCGGCTGCGCATTATCCTGCGCGAAGGCAGGCGCGGATATGAACAGGGCCGCACAGGTCGCGGCAAGATAGCGTCGATAGGTCATTGCATCCTCTCAAGGACTGGATGGAACCGGCCAATAGGCTCTGCTCTGAAGCCGGCGAACGGATGAAAGCCAGCTAGCCTCATTTCCGGCCATGCCAAACCCTTGATTAGCGGATGTTATGCATCATCAGATACACGATCTTCTGATCGCCGGAGGAAGAGGATGAAGATTTGAGCGGATGGTTGATTCCAGGCCACAGTTCGACCGCCGGCTTTTCGCTTTCCATTCCTGGCGGTTACATGGGCATCAACATTCCGACCACAGCAAATCTCCAGATCTTCGTCGGATGCTTTTGTCCGGCCGCCCGGATATTTTCACTCAAACGCTGATCCTGCGCGACCAGGCGGCGCGCCGTGCGCGGAGTTGATCCTCGCGCTGCTGCCGGTTCGTCCGCACGATGCCGGCGGGCAAATGCGCGTCCAGCCGGTCGAAGGGCAGGATGTCGAGCCAGTGAATCGGCCCAGCGCCCTGCTGCGTTTCCGGAAGACCCTGCCAGCGGATCATCGGCAACAGGTCGCGCAATCCGTCCGTCTGCACCCAATTGGCGACGCCCGGATCGCGCGCCGATACGACCGCGGTGATCAGCCCGTCGGCATCGCGCGCCGATTGTGCCGCGGAGAGGCCGCTCTGCAAAAGATGCGCGTCGATGGACCGGTACCACCACATCGCCAGTTGCAGGCTGCTATAGGCCGCGCCGGCGGGGTCGAAGCGGATGATCGCCGCCTGATCCTCCTCCAGACGAAGTCTTCCGATGCTGCTTGCCTGGGTGACGAGGCCGCCGACGCTGGCCGTGCGCATGGGTTGCGGCATGCTGTTGGCCCGACGTGCCGCTGACAGGCGGAAGAACCAGAAATAGAGCGGCACCTCTTCCCGCGCCCGCCGCAGCGCTTCGTCCAGCCGCCGCTCGAAGGAGAAATGCTGGGCGCCGGCCGCATCGATCCGTTCGATCTCCAGAGCCAGTGGCGTCTCTCTTTCCCAATCCATCATCGAATCGCGCACGAACAGGAATTTGACGCGTGGATTGGTCGTCATGTGGTTGCGCCGCCCATTGGCGGGCTGATCGTCTATGGTGATCGTGAAGCGACCGTCCTGCGTCACATCGATGCCGGGCAGTTCGACTGTCTGGACGGTCATCGATGTGCCCCAATTCTCGACGAGCGTGAAGGACACATGCGCCGGGCAAGCGTCGATCACCCGGCCAGCGATCCGATAACGGCCGCCATGTGCGATGCCCGCGAGGCGATAACAATTGTCGGGATTGTCGCCGCCCATCCGCGCATCGGGCACGACCGCGCCCTTCCAGCCATGGCCCGGCATGAAATTACGCACGAAGCGAGGCCGGATCGGATCGCGGGCCGCCGCCTTGAACAGGTAATTGCCCATCCACGCATCCATCGCCGCGTCGAAAAGCGGCTCGACCTCCGGCGGCACGTCGCTGCCATGACCCACGCGCCAGAGCTGCGCGCAATGGTCGCGCGCCGCCCTGGTTGCCGCATCGTCCCACATGGCGCGAACTTCCGCTTCGGCGGCGAACTGATCCGCATTGGCGATTGGATTAGTCATCAGCCCTCTCTCATGTCGGCATTCGGCATCAGGCCGAACGTCAGGCGAAGCGCCCCAGCCTGAACCGGCGCGAATAGCCCTCGAACGCCGTCTCGATCATCTCGCGGGTGAGGCCGAAAGGCTCCAGCGCATAATCGTAGCGGCCATAGCGGTTGGAGGCATTGCCGGGATCGGCCAGCCAGGCCCGCATCCGCGCTTCGAATTCCCGTGTGCAATCCAGTTGCCAATGGCCATAGGCGCGGCGGATGACGTCCACCGGATCGCGCGTCAGGTCGTGGAAATCGACATGGAAGATGCGCGGATCGTCCACCAGCGGATTTTCCATCGTTTCGGACAACGATGCGGCGATGCTTTCGACAAAGGCGGGGCCAAGAGCCTGGAAATCCATCTGCCAGTTGGTGATGCCGCCATAGAGCACGGCCGTGATCGCCATGATCGACGGATGAACCTGAACCGGGTCCCGGTGCGGCCAGATGCACAGCGCATCGGGATAGGCTTCGAACAGCGCGTCCAGAGCGAACTGGTGATAGATGCCCTTGACCACCCAATGACTGGTGGGCTGCCGCCATTGCAACTGCTGGAGGAACTGGCGATGGAAGCGGTAGGCATCGGCAATATTGCTGGCGTCGAGGATCATCGCCAGCGCAGGCAGCTTGTACAGCAGCGAAGGATAGGCGTTCTGGAAGTCGAGGGTGAAGATTTCCTCGCATTCGATCGGGCAATGTCCGCGCTTGTCCCAATAGGGGTGCAGGGTCAGCAGACCGGGCGAGCGCATCAGCATCTCGTCCAGTTCCCTGGCGGCCAGTTCGATCCGTTCCGGCGTCGCCGGCACCTCGCCCGGCGGCGGACTGGGCGAATGGCTATGCCACCAGAGCGGTGCGCGGGCGCCAATATCCTCGGCCAGCAGCGAATGGATGAGCGTGGTGCCGGTACGGCCGAAGCCGATGACGAAAATGGGTCGCTCGATCTTCTCCTCGGCAATGGCGGGAATGCGCTTGCGATCGGCGGCAAGGCGCAGGCGCGTCGATAACAGCTTGCGCAGTTGCAGTTCGACGTCGGCCTTCTGCTCCGCGCGCAGAGGGGGCTGGTCGTTCAGCCAGGCTATGAACCGCTTGACCCGTCCGACCAGCGCGGGATCGGGCGTATCGAAATGGCCGGCGATCATCTGCGAGCTACGAATGAGAGCCGAAGCGTCTATGCCGGTCGAAAGGGCAGCGACATTTCCAACCTTTTCCGACCTGCTCCGCATCATCCGCTCCTATTTAGTTTACCAAGATATGGAAACTGGATCGGATTGGTGCTGAAAAGTCAATGAACCGGCAGAACATCACATATCTGGAGGAGGAAATTCGGAACGATCGTTCTTATCGGCAGCGGCCACGACCGCTTCCGCGACCGTCAGGGATTCTATCATGGCCTGATATTGCCGATCGCTGAGCATCGTTGGCCAAAGGATGTGCGGAGCGGTGCGATCGACCGCCACCAGCCTGGTGAGCGCGGCTCGACCTGCATGGGTCAATTCGATGAACAGGCCGCGCCGATCGTCGGGATTGGGAACGCGGCGAATGAAGCCGAGCGCCTCCAGCCGGTCGACCCGCTTGGCGACGCCCGCCAGCGACATGAGGAAATAATGTTTGAGCGCGGTCGGCGCGATGCGATGGGGCGGCCCCACGCGGTACAACGCATCGAGCAGGAGCACGTCGCCCGAGGTCAGCCCCTCCCTTGCGGCGGACTGCGTCATATGCCGCTCCATGCTGCGGGCGAGGCGCAGCAGGCGCGTGGTGACGGAATAGGCGCGGACCAGCACGGGATCATAGTCGGTCGCCCAGGCTGCCAGCGCGGCCTGAAGCGGATCGGGATTGTGCCGGCCATTATCGTTCGGACCCATATCGTTCAGGTACGGAGCATCGCTGACCTGCGCCTGCGGGTCGGGCAGGATGCGAAAGGCCGAGCCGGGCGCCAGCCGCCGGTCGGTCGACCAGAGCAGCACGCCCGCCTCGATCAGTTGATCGACCAGCCGGGATGCCGAGGATTTGCTGGCATAGTCCCACAGCCGGGCAAGGCCCGCCATGGATGGAATGGTGCGATGCACCGCATAATGCGCCTCCAGCGCGGCGCGGCATGCCTCAAGGTCCCGCCGCCCTTCCCCAGTCCTGGCCCTTCCCGTCATCGCGCCACAAAGCCATAGGCCGATACGATCCGCAAGGGGCGGGCGCGATCCGCCTGCCCGGCCAAGGACCGAAATTCCCGCCCAGGCGAATTTTCCTGCTTCGGTCAAACCCGTTCCTGCCTGCGCGGGAACAGCTTGTGCCTCGGCCCTGATCGGGACAGGCTTTAGCCGAAGATGCTGTTCCCGAACCGCTCGCCATGCTGGATCAGGTCGCCATATTGCTTTTCGATGCACATCAGGCGCCGGAAATAATGGCCGATCGCATATTCATCGGTCAGGCCATAGCCGCCATGCACCTGAATGCCGTTGCGCGAGACGGTCTGCCCGGCCTCCCCGACGACGAGCCGCGCAGCGGAGAGCGCGGCGGACCGCCTCGCCTCATCCTGATCGGCATTGGCCAAGGCATGATAGAGCATGGATCGCGCCTGATGGGCCGCGACGAAATTATCGGCCATGATATGCTGGATCGCCTGGAAGGAACCGATCGCGGCACCGAATTGCTTCCGCTCCTGAACATAGGCGCCGCAGATTTTGTTCGCTGCCTCCATCGCGCCCACCGCCTGGGCCATCAGCGCGATCGAAGCGCGGTCGATCGCCTCGCGCAGTACCGCCGAGCCGCGATTGCCGCCGATCAGCAGAGCCGCGGACGGCAGCTTTACATCGGCAAGGACGATGTCGGACGCGCGGGTGCCGTCGATCAACGCATAGGACCGGGCGGAAAGGCCGGATGCATCGGCGGGCACGAGGAACAGGCCGATGCCCTCCTCTCCCTCGATGCGAGCCGAGACGATCAACTGCCCCGCGCCCGGTGCATCGAGCGCCATGATTTTAGCACCCGACAGAATATAACCGTCGCCCGAAGGACGAGCCTGTGTGCCCGTCACTTCGACATCGAGCGGATGAGCGCCATTTTCCTGATGCGCGAGCGCGACGCGCAGCGTGCCGCCCGCGATCTCCCCCAGCAATTCCAATGCGCGCGCTTCGTCCGCCGCCTGCTTGAACACATGATCGGCCAGGACGACCGTGCTGACATAGGGTTCGGTCGCCAGCGCCTTGCCAAGCGCGATGTTGAGCAGCGCAATATCCTCCATCGTGCCGTCCAGACCGCCCGCTGCCTCCGGCACCGGCAGGGCGAGCCAGCCCAGTTCCGCGAACTGCGCCCAGCGCGCCTCGTCAAAGCCCAGCGCGCTCGATCGCTGATGCCGCCAATATTCGACGTCGGCATTTTCGGACAGCAGCCGATCGGCGCTGTCCAGAAGCATCGCCTGAATGTCCGACTTCGCGAAATCCATTGTCCCTGTCTTCCCCTCAAAGGCCGAAGGCGAGCCTGGCCAGAATATTCTTTTGGATCTGCTTCGAGCCGCCATAGATGGTCGCCGCCCGGTTGATCAGCGCCACGGTGGTCCGGCCGGGCGCATAGTCGGGCCACACGTCGGTGGGCGCCGGCGGCGGGACGGGCGCGGCGTCGAAGAAGCGCAGCGACTTGGCGCCCATGGCGTCGACCTGCAACATGGTGATTTCCTGCTGGAGTTCCGAGCCCCTGATCTTCAGCACGGAGGCGGCGGCAGCCTCCGGCTCGTCCAACTCCTCATGCGCCAGCACGCGCAGCACGGACCATTCCAGCGCGAGCAGATCCGCCTCCGCCTTCGCGAAACGGGCCCGGAAGGCGGGATCGTCCGCGACGCGGCGGCCGCCCACGCTTTCGCCAAGCGCGATGTCCTTCGCGCGGGCAAGCTCACGCTTGCTCCAGTAAATGAAACTGGACGTGGTACGCTCATGCTCCAGCAGGAACTTGGCATAGGTCCAGCCCATGCCCGGTTCCCCGATCAACTGGTCGGCGGGCACTTCGACATTGTCCAGGAACACCTCGCACAGATGCGCCTCGCCATTGATCTGCGGAATCTGGCGCACGGTGATGCCCGGCGTGTCCATCTTGATGATCAGGAAACTGATGCCGCGCTGCGGCTTTACAGTCTTGTCGGTGCGGACCAGGAAAAAGCCCCAGTCCGCATGCGCGGCGCCGCTGGTCCAGATCTTCTGCCCGTTGACGATATATTTGTCGCCGACCAGTTCGGCGCTGGTGCGCAGCGAGGCGAGATCGGAGCCCGACCCCGGTTCGGAAAAGCCCTGCGCCCACATCGTCGCGCCTTCGCGGATCATGGGCAGGAACCTGTCCTTCAGATAATCGGAACCATAGGTGTAGAGCACCGGCCCCAGCATATGCGTGCCGCCCCAGTCGAATTCGGGCGCGTCGGCCTTGTACAATTCCTCATTGAAGATGAAGAGCTGCATCGGAGTCCAGCCGCAGCCGCCAAACTCCACCGGCCAGTGCGGCACGGATCGGCCATGGGCGTTGAGGATGCGCATCCATTCCAGCAAGTCGGGCACGGCGGCGTTGTTGGCGACCTTCCGACGCTGGCGCTCCTTCATGTCGGCGGGCAAGACGCTGTCGATAAAGGCGCGCACTTCCGTCCGGAAGGTTTGAAGATCGGGATCGAGGCGCAATTCCATCGGATCGGCTCCGGCTGACTATAGGGTGATACCCGATTTCCATGGCCTGCACTCCCCAGGGGTGCAAGCAGGGCGGGGAGCAGCATCATCCATGCGATGGTGCGGCGGCACGATTTGACAGTAGATAGTCGTCATGATGAAAATCATACATGCAAAATGCAGATAAAGAAGATGCGGATGCGGAACGCGGCAGTCTGATATGGATTTCGGGCGCGACCGAGGGCATCGGCCTGGGCCTGGCGCGCAACGTTCCCTATGGCGATGCGCGCATCATCAATTTGTCGCGGCGGCCGCATCCCCATCATGAGAGCATCTTCCTCGACCTGGCCGATCCCGAGAGTTGGGACAATGTCGGCGCGCATTTTGCCGATAGCCTCGCCAATTTTCGGGGTGCCCGCGCGATATTCATCCAGAACGCGCATATGAAGGGGATGACGGGCTTTGTCGGAGAGGTGCCGCCGGACGATTATGCCCGCGACATCACCGCGAATGTCGCCGCGCCGCTTCGGTTGGGAGAGATGTTCCTGCGCGCGGTCGGAGAGAGCGGTTTTGCCGGAGAGGCGGGGCTGGTCATGATGTCCTCTTCCTCCGCCCGCTCTCCCACCATCGGACAAAGCGTCTATTGCGCCGGCAAGGCCGCCCTGGAAATGTGGGTGCGGGTGGCGCGCCGGGAACTGGCGATGCGGGATAGACGCAACGTCTGGGTCACGGCGGTGCGGCCCGGCTTCGTCGACACCCCCCTCACCCGGCATGTCGCGGCGATGGCCGACGACCATTATCCGATCGCTTCGCAGATGCGCAGGCAGATGGAACAGGGCATCGGCGTCATGGACATAGACAGCGCGGCGCGCCAGATCTGGGCCGCATTGCCGACGGACCAGTCGCTGCTGCTGTTCGGTGAGCAGGTGCGGCGGGAAGCCTAGAGTTTGTCCTGCCCAGGCGGGGTGGATAATTCCAGACTCGCCGGACTGAGTGATTTGGGTGGAATCAGGACATTCCCCCTCCCGCAGGCGGGAGGGGTTAGGGG
>NZ_JAINEZ010000088.1:0-20420 GCF_019873065.1 Sphingobium sp. PNB | reverse complement strand
CATCGAGGGGGAAGAGCGGGGCCTTGCCGCCTTGTCCCCCGGCGCTTCCGCCGCGCTGTTCGTCGCCGCGCGCCTGGCGCTGGGCGAAGGCGGCAAGGCCCCGCTCTTCCCCCTCGATGGACGGTGTGAACTTCGGCCCATTCCGGCCGCTCCGCCGGTCGACCGCGCCAGCTTCCCGCCAGACGAAGCCGCCGCCCGGCTGCGCGGCATCTGGTGGGATGAGGAAAGGGACGGCTGGCGCACCGACTATCCCGCGCCGCCTGGCTTCGACGGCGACGAAAGCGACGCCCTCTACGACATCGACGCCTATGAGCGCGACCTGACGACGGCGGAGGAACAGGCGCTGGCCCTGCGCGCGGAGGCGGAGCGCCGCCCCTATGAACATGCCGCCGCCCGCGCCCGCGACGCCTTTTTCGGCTTCGCCGCGCTGGCGGGAGCAGGATGATCGCACCCGCCGATTTGCTATTCCGCCTCCATGCCCCTATATGGGGAAGGCTATAGTCGCAAATCGACGGTCTTTCGGCGCTTTGCGGCACCAAACTTCCTTCTTTCCCTGCCCCTCTAGCGCAAGGCCCGTCCACACGGGACGCGCCCACGTAAAGAAGGAAATACCCCATGAGCATCATCGGAACCGTCAAATTCTTCAACGCCGACAAGGGCTATGGCTTCATCGCTCCCGATGACGGCAGCCCGGACGCTTTCGTCCACATCTCCGCGGTGGAGCGCGGCGGTCTCGCCACCCTGCGCGAAAAGGACCGCGTGTCCTACGATCTGGAGCAGGACAAGCGCGGCAAGATGGCGGCGGTGAATATCCAGCACGCGCAATGATGCGCCGCTGACAGGCCGGGCGCCGCCCACGCGGCGCCCGCCACTCTTGAAAGGAGCGTCCCATGGCCAACCCCGATTTCCGCGCCCTCGCCCGTCAGGCCCGGAACGAAGCCGACGCCGCCACCCTGGACAATGTCCGCCAGCGCTGCCTGCGTTCCGAAGCCGCCTTTCTGGTCATGGCCCGACGACAGGAATATGTCGACGAAAGCCGCGCCCGCCGCGCCGCCGCCACCAACTGAACGGCCCCGGCCGGCCCTGCCACTCTTCGCATCGCCGGCCCCGCTCGCCCTGCCGCACCGCGCCGGAACCGATCCGCGCCGCCAATGTTATCCTTGCAAATTCCCCACGGAACAAGGAGCCCCCACCCATGATCCGCACCCTGATCTTCGGCGCGATCGCAGGCTATGTCGGCAAGAAACTCTATGACGAAGGCAAGCTGACAGAGTTCAAGGACGACCTCGTCGCCCGCTACAACCAGGCCAAGTCGGACCTCGACCAGCGCCGCGACAGCGACAGCACGGTGACCAGTCCCAACCTCGCCACGCCCGCCGCCAGCACCACCGGCGCCGCGCCCGTGACGCCCTGACGGCCCGACCCTTTCCTTTCCAGCGGTGAACACCCTCTCCCCGCTGGCATCACTGCCCGCCCGGCTGCCTTTCCCCCCCTTTTGGTGCCGCGGCGGGCAGACTATTTCGCGCAACTTCCTCTCTTCCCAAGGGTTGTCACCCCAGCAGGTAAAGCACAGGAGAAAAGGACAATGCGCACCCCCCTATTGGCAGCGGCGCTGCTTGCAATGCCGTTGACGGCCTGCGTTTCGGACGGTGACGGTGGCCGCTACGGCTACGACCGCCCCAGCTACGGCCACCGCCCCGGCGGCCGGCCCATCGGCGACAACGACTATATCTACCGCGACAATGACGGCCGCTATTATTGCAAGCGCGACGACGGCACCACCGGCACCATCGTCGGCGCGATCGCGGGCGGCGTATTGGGCAACATCATCGCCCCCGGCGGCTCCAAGACGCTGGGCACCATCCTGGGCGGCGCCGGCGGCGCGCTCGCCGGCCGCGCCATCGACAAGAACGACGTCCGCTGCGAATAGAACGAAAAAGGGCGCGGACCCAAAGGCCCGCGCCCTCCTTCTGAACTCAGACAGGGCTTACAGCTTTTCGACCAGCTCCGGCACGACCTTGAACAGGTCGCCGACCAGCCCGATGTCCGCCACCTGGAAGATCGGCGCATCTTCATCCTTGTTGATGGCGATGATGGTCTTGGAATCCTTCATCCCCGCCAGATGCTGGATCGCCCCGGAGATGCCCACGGCAATATAGACTTCCGGCGCCACGATCTTGCCGGTCTGCCCGACCTGATAATCGTTCGGCACATAACCCGCGTCGACCGCCGCGCGGCTCGCGCCGACCGCCGCGCCCAGCTTGTCCGCCAGCGGGAAGATCGTCGCCTCGAACGTCTCGCCGTCCTTGAGCGCACGGCCCCCCGACACGATCACCTTGGCCGAAGTCAGCTCCGGACGCTCCAGCTTGGCGATCTCGGCCCCAACGAAGGAGGAAATGCCCTTGTCACCCGTCGAAGCCACCGCCTCGACAGTCCCGTTGCCGCCTTCCTTGGCCGCCTTCTCGAAAGCGGTGCCGCGAACGGTGATGACCTTCTTGGCATCTTTCGACTTCACCGTCGCGATGGCGTTGCCGGCATAGATGGGCCGGGTGAACATATCCTCGCTCTCGACCGACAGAATGTCGCTGATCTGCATGACATCCAGCAAAGCCGCCACGCGCGGCGCGATATTCTTGCCATTGCTGGTGGCGGGCGCGACGAACGCATCATGATTGCTCATCAGCTCAACGACCAGCGGCGCTACATTCTCGGCCAGCGCATGACCGAAGGCGGCGTCGTCGGCGACATGGACCTTGCCCACGCCCGCGATGCTGGCGGCTTCCGCGGCAACGCCGCCGACGTCCTGCCCCGCAACCAGCAGATGCACTTCACCCAGCTTCGACGCAGCGGTGACGGCGGAAAGCGTCGCGTCCTTGACCGCGCCGCCCTCATGTTCAACCCAAACGAGCGTCTTCGTCATGCTGCAACTCCCAGAGCCTTGAGCTTCGCGACCAGTTCATCGACATCGGCCACCTTCACGCCGGCCGAACGCTTGGCCGGTTCGGACACCTTGATCGTCTCCAGACGCGGCGCAATGTCCACGCCGTAATCGGCAGGCGCCTTGGTCGCGAGCGGCTTGCTCTTCGCCTTCATGATGTTGGGCAGCGAGGCATAGCGGGGTTCGTTGAGACGCAGGTCGGTGGTGACGATGGCGGGGACGTTGAGCTTCACCGTCTCCAGACCGCCGTCGACTTCGCGGGTCACGCTGACCTTGTCGCCTTCGACCTCGACCTTGCTGGCGAAGGTGCCCTGCGGCAGACCCAGCAGGGCCGCCAGCATCTGGCCGGTCTGGTTGCTGTCGTCATCGATCGCCTGCTTGCCCAGGATGATCAGGCCGGCGCCTTCCTCTTCCTGCACCTTGGCGAGCAGCTTGGCCACGCCCAGCGGTTCGACCTCATCGTCGGTCTGGATCAGGATCGCCCGGTCGGCACCCATGGCCAACGCCGTGCGCAGCGTCTCCTGCGCCTTGGCAACGCCGATCGACACCGCCACCACCTCGGTCGCCACGCCCTTCTCCTTCAGGCGAATGGCTTCCTCGACCGCGATCTCGTCGAACGGGTTCATGCTCATCTTGACGTTCGCCAGATCGACGCCCGTCCCATCCGCCTTCACCCGAGGCTTAACATTATAGTCAATCACCCGCTTCACGGGCACAAGGATCTTCATCTCCAACATCCTTCCTTCATTCACGCCAAGCCCACAAATGCGACGGCAAATGCAAGCAGGGGCGCGGGCAGCCCGTCTCCGGACCACCCGCACCCTTTGGTGTCTTGTTCAGGCGAAAAGCTGCGTCAGGCTGCCTTCCTCACTTCCGCCACGATCTTCTTGGCCGCGTCGCCCAGATCGTCCGCCGGGACGATGGCCAGGCCCGACTTGGCCAATATGTCCTTGCCCTGCTGGACGTTCGTGCCTTCCAGGCGGACGACCAGCGGAACCGACAGGTTCACATCCTTGGCGGCGGCGACGATGCCGTCGGCAATGATGTCGCACTTCATGATGCCGCCGAAGATGTTGACCAGAATGCCCTTCACCGCCGGGTCCTTCAGGATGATCTTGAAGGCCGCCGTCACCTTTTCCTTGGAAGCGCCGCCGCCGACGTCCAGGAAGTTGGCCGGGAATTCGCCATTCAGCTTGATGATGTCCATGGTCGCCATGGCAAGGCCCGCGCCATTCACCATGCAGCCGATATTGCCGTCCAGCTTGATATAGGCGAGGTCATATTCCGAAGCCTCGACTTCCGCCGCATCTTCCTCGGTCAGGTCGCGCAGTTCGACGATGTCCTTGTGACGGAACAATGCGTTACCGTCGAAGCCGACCTTGGCGTCGAGGACGAGGAGGTTGCCCTGCTCGGTGACGGCCAGCGGGTTAATTTCGATCTGCGACGCGTCGGTCGCCAGGAAAGCGTCGTAGAGCGATGAAGCGACCTTGGCGGCCTGCTTGGCCAAGTCACCGGTCAATTCCAGCGCGGCGGCAACGGCCCGGCCATGATGCGGCATGAAGCCGGTGGCCGGGTCGACGGCGAAGGTGTGGATTTTCTCCGGGGTCGAATGCGCGACTTCCTCGATGTCCATGCCGCCTTCGGTCGACACGACGAAGGCCACGCGGCCGGTCGCACGGTCCACGAGCAGGGCGAGGTAGAATTCCTTCGCAATATCAGCCCCGTCGGTGATGTAGAGGCGATTGACCTGCTTGCCTGCTTCGCCGGTCTGCACCGTCACCAGCGTGTTGCCGAGCATGTCGGTGGCGTGAGCCTTCACCTCGTCCAGGTTGAAGGCCAGACGGACGCCGCCCTTCGCGTCGGGACCGAGTTCCTTGAACTTGCCCTTGCCGCGGCCACCGGCGTGGATCTGCGACTTCACGACATAGAGCGGCCCGGGCAGCTTCTTGGCGGCTTCGACCGCTTCATCGACGGAGAAAGCGGCGTAACCGGCGGCGATCGGCGCGCCGTACTTCGCCAGCAGTTCCTTCGCCTGATATTCGTGGATGTTCATGGGGCTCGCCCGTCCTTTCCGCTGAAACTCTTGTGTCCAGCGGCTAAGCACAGGCAAAAGGGCAACACCAGCAAATTTCGCAAAATGACTTTGCAAAATTGCAAAACCTTTGCGAAGCGCAAGCCTTGTTTATTGCGAAATCAGCCGTCGATGGCGCAGACGATCGCCGCCTTGCTGGTCACGGCAAAGATCTCCGGATCCTCCAGCGCGCGGACCTTGAAGAGGAACCGGTCCACCGTCATGTCCCCCATGTGAGACTTGCGGAGCGATGCCAGCGACTGAAGCCTGCGGAGCTGCGTCAGACTCAGCCGATCGACCATCCTTTCGGCCATGCAGCCGGCCATGCGGGGCGATATGCCCGCATCGATCAGCCCGGTGCGAAGGCGCGATTCGGGCGAGACCGTCGCGCAGGACAGGAGGAGGAGCGAAGCGCCCAGCCCGCAGGCCAGCGAACGGAGGGGGATGGTTGTCATCCCTCCTTCATGGCAAGCATGGTCTGAACAGAGGCTAAATGCTGGCCGCGCCCAAGGGAGAAAAAGAGAGATGGACAGGATTTTCACGGCCTTTGCCCACCGGATCGCAAGCTGGTCGGGCCAGCCGGCCGCCTTCATCCTGGCCGCGCTGGTGATCCTGGGCTGGATCGTGACCGGCCCGATCTTCCATTATTCCGACACCTGGCAGCTCATCATCAATACAGGCACGACGATCGTCACCTTTCTGATGGTCTTCCTGATCCAGAATGCGCAAAATCGCGACGGCTCCGCCATACAGGCGAAAATGGACGAACTGATCCGCGCCGTATCGACGGCGCGGAACGAGTTCATCGGCATCGAACATCTGACTGAAGCGGAACTGGAGAAAATCAAGACGGTGCTGGAAAAGGAATGCGGCGACAATGAAACGCACCGCGAGTCGATAGAACGGCTGATCGAACGCCGCTAATGCGCCAGGTCGACCAGCCTTTCATTCTCACGGCGATAGGCGTCGATCTGATCGGTATAGCCGCGCGCAAGGCCTTCATAGGCCTCCCGGCCCTTCACCGACCGGCTCATCTGCGCGCGGATCAATGCAACTTGCTGTCTGTGCAGCAGATAGTTGACATCCATCTCCCCATTCATATTCACCCTCCTACCTGATCGCTGAAAGAGATTGGCTGGGGTTCGCATCCTGTGCGAGTCGCTCTACGGCGCGTTCACGATAGCATCGGCCCGATGGCCATGCGATTCCATCCGGCGCATGCGGAGAGCAGCCTGCCGGATATTCCCCCTCCTCAAAAGCGGGCCGCCTTCCAAAAGGAGGCAATCCACAATGGTCAAAGCAGCAGCAAGCCAGCGAGAATGGCGGTCTTCGCCTTCTCCATGAGCAGCGAGGGCCTGAAAGCCACTGTTGGGGAAGACTATGGATCAATAAAAATTATTACGATCATGAAATGATTATTTGTTTGAGAATCAAGTCTTTGCTGTCATATCCGATCGTCGGGAACAGGGGGAGCTCGATCCGTGGAGGCAATGATCTTCGCTTATCTGGCGGGGGTTCATCATGAAATTCTGCTGTTCGCGGTGGTGGCGCTGGCGATCGGCGGCATGGACGATTTCATCATAGACCTAGTCTTCCTGTGCCGAAGGCTGTGGCGCAAGCTGATTGTCTATTCCCGTCATCGACGAATGACGACCCTCACCCTGCCCGCCTCCCCGCAACCCGGCCGCATCGCCATCTTCATCCCAGCCTGGCAGGAAGCCGATGTGATCGGCCCGATGCTCCGCAACGCGCTCAACCACTGGGGGGATCAGGACTATCGGATCTTCGTGGGCGCCTATCCCAATGACCGGGCGACATTGGATATTCTCACGCCCTTGGCCGGCCGGGAAACGCGGTTGATCCTGTGCATCAACGAACGAAATGGGCCAAGTACGAAAGCCGATTGCCTGAATGTGGTCTGGCGCGCCATGCTGCGGGAGGAAGAGCGCACCGGGGTCCGGTTCAAGGCGATCGCCCTGCACGATGCGGAAGATGTCGTCCATCGCGACGAGATCAGGCTGTTCGACCTGATGACGGATCGGTTCCAGCTCGTTCAGCTCCCGGTCCTGCCCCTGCCCGGCCAGGGCGGCTGGTGGTCGAGGGCCATAGCCAATCATTACTGTGATGAGTTCGCGGAAAGCCATGGAAAGTTCCTGACCGTGCGCGAGGCCATGGGTGCGTCCATGCCCTCGGCCGGGGTGGCCTGCGCATTCGAGCGGAAAATGCTGGAAAGGCTTGTGAATCCGGCCAATGGCGGACCGTTCGATCCGGATTCGCTGACCGAGGATTATGAGGTCGGCCTGCGTATCAGCAATATGGGCGGGCGCGGCGTGTTCGTCCGCATGCGCGACGGTGAGGGCCAGCTTGTCGCGACCAAGGAATATTTCCCGGACAATCTGACGGATGCCGTCAAGCAGAAGGCGCGCTGGACGGTCGGCATCTCGCTTGCCGGATGGGATCGCATGGGCTGGCAGGGCGGCCCCGCCGAATGGTGGATGCGGATGCGGGACCGGGGTGCGGCGCTTTCCGCCTTCGTCCTGTTCACCGCCTATCTGGCGCTGCTGCTCTGGGGCGTGCTGCTTGCCGGGAGCCTGTTCAGCGCCTTCCCCGTGCCCAGACCCACGCCAGTGGTCGAAGCCCTGCTGTGGCTCAACTTCGGCTTCATGAGCTGGCGGATGGCGATGCGCGCGATTTTCTCGGGCATGGCTTATGGCTGGGCCTTCGGGCTGGGGGCGATACCGCGCACGCTGATCGCCAACATCATCGCGATGATGGCCGCCCGTCGCGCCATGTTCCTGTATCTTCAATCGCTGTTCGGCAAGCCGCTGACCTGGGACAAGACGCATCATCGCTTTCCCGAGCTGGATTTTCCGGGGTGAGCGAAGCCGCCACGGGGCGCCCGCTCCGCTTCTTCGTCCTCGTGATGGCGGGTTGGGTCGCGATCCGTCTGGCAGGTCCGGAGGGTGATCTTCTCCAAATGGCGAGGGAAATTGACGGCGAGGGGCGTTTTCACCCCACCGCCTATTCGAAGAAGAAGGGCTCCGCAGCCGCGACGGGGCATGACGCACCGGCCTGGTTCGGTGAAATGCCGCAAAAGCGCCAGCATGCCGCCATCCTGGGTCCTATATTCAAGGACTCTCGACGCCTTGGGAGAAGGACAAGCGCGGCCCCCTTCCTGTCCGTCGAAGAGAAGGCGGCGCCGGCAGCACAGAACCAGAGTGGCGGTCGCGTCGTTCCATCGAACAATCCTGCGCCAGCCTTGCCCCTCGCTTCCACGCCATCCGCAAGCGACGCCCGCTGGCATGGCAGCGCCTGGCTGCTCTGGCGCGACGGAAGCACGACCCGCGCCGATGCCGTGACGGGCGGCAGGCTGGGCGGATCGCAGGCGGGCCTACGCCTCGATTTCGACCTGACCCCGCGCTCATCGAGCCGGGCGGCCGCCTATGCGCGAGCCAGTGCCGCGCTGAACGAACCGGCATCTCCGGAAGGCGCGCTCGGTATCGCATGGCAACCGGCGCGCACCATTCCGGTCAGCTTCGCGGCGGAACGACGGATTGCACTGGGCAAGGGCGGGCGCAACGCCCATGCCGTGCTGGCGGCAGGCGGTTTCGGGCCGACGCCGGTGGCGCCCTCGCTGGAAGTCGAAGCCTATGCCCAGGGCGGCATGGTCGGCTTCCGCTCTCACGACCTGTTCGTCGATGGCAAGATGTCGCTGCTGTCGCCGCTAGGCCATTCGCCCATGCGGATCGGCGCGAGCCTTTCCGGCGGCGCGCAGCCGCAGGTCGAGCGGCTGGACATCGGGCCGGAATTGCAGGTCCGCCTGCCGCTCAGGCCGGTGAGCGCAAGGCTGAGCATCGAATGGCGGGAACGGATTGCGGGGCGCGCGGCACCGCCGTCCGGCCCGGCCGTTACGCTAGGCGCTGATTTTTAAGCGGGAGCGCCTTTATCTCTCCGCATATTGCGCTTAACCCAGGAAGCGCATGGATCTCTATCTGCCCATCGCCAACCTGTCGGTGAATGCGCTGGTCATCATCGCCCTGGGCGGCGTGGTGGGCCTGCTCTCCGGCATGTTCGGGGTAGGCGGCGGATTTCTGACGACGCCGTTGCTGATCTTCTACGGCATTCCGCCGACCGTCGCGGCCGCTTCGGCGGCGAGCCAGGTGACGGGCGCCAGCGTATCGGGGGTCGTCACCCATATGTCGCGCGGAACGGTCGATTTCCGCATGGGCGGCGTGCTGATCGCCGGCGGCGTGGTGGGCGCCGGCCTCGGCGTGCTGATCTTCCGCCTGCTTCAGGCCATTGGCCAGATCGACACGGTGATCGGCATCCTCTACGTGCTGATGTTGGGCGGCATCGGATCGCTGATGGCGAAGGAGTCCATCCAGGCGCTGATCGCGCTCAAGACCGGGCGGAAGATTCAGGCCCGCAAAAGGCGGCACCATCCGCTGGTGGCGGCCATGCCGATGCGGTGGCGCTTCTATCGGTCCGGGCTGTATATTTCCCCGCTGGCGCCGCTGCTGCTGGGCATGGCGACGGGCATCCTCACCATGTTGCTGGGGGTCGGCGGCGGCTTCATCCTGGTTCCGGCGATGCTCTACCTGCTGGGCATGACGACCCAGTCCGTCGTCGGCACGTCGCTGTTCCAGATATTGTTCGTCACCATGGCGACGACGATGATGCACGCCATGACGACCCATGCGGTCGACCTGGTGCTGGCCCTGCTGCTGCTGATCGGCAGCGTCACCGGAGCGCAGGTGGGAACGCGCCTTTCGATGACGATCCGGCCGGAATATCTGCGCATCCTGCTTGCCGCGATCGTGCTGCTGGTGGCGGCACGCATGGCGCTGGGGCTGGGCTTTCGGCCCGACGAAATCTACACGGTGGAGATCCGGTGAGGCGGCGGGCGCTTCTGGCCCTGCCGCCGGCCCTGCTGCTGCTGACGGCGGCGGACGAACCGATGCTGGTGCCTGACGTGTCCCAGCGCGAGGTGGAAATACAATATAGCTTCACCGGCGCTGACCTGCTGCTGTTCGGCGCCATCGTCTATCCCGACGGGCGTCGGCCCAGCAAGCCGCCGGACATCATGGTCGTGCTGAAGGGTCCGGACCAGTCGATCACGATGCGCGAAAAGCAGAAGGTGGCCGGCATCTGGGTCAATGCCGACAGCGCGCGCTTCCGGTCAGCGCCCAGCTTCTACGCCATCGCATCGTCCCGACCTGTCGACAAGGTGGTCGATGAGCGAACGGCGGCGATCTATGAAATGGGCGTGGACAAGCTCCAGCTCTCGCCTTCCTCGCTCAACGACAGCGCGGAGCTGGACCGGTTCCAGAAGGGGCTGATCGACCTCAGGGAACGGGCCGGGCTCTATGTCGAGCGGCCGGGAACGGTGGAGATCACCGACGGCGTGCTCTATCGGGCGCGGCTGCCGCTTTCGGCGCGTGTGATCGTCGGCGACTATACGGCGGAAACCTTCCTCGTGCAGGATGGCCGCGTGGTGGCCGCCGCCGTGCGCGACATCACCGTCCGCAAGTCGGGCTTCGAACGCTTCATGGCCGTCGCGGCGGAACAATGGCCCTTCGCCTATGGTCTGGTCGCGATGATGCTGGCCGTTGGCATGGGATGGGCGGCAGGCGCAATCGCCAGGCGGGTTTAGCGCCGCGCCGCTTTCCTGGGCCGCAGCGCATCGCGCATGGCGATGCTGCTGTTGATCCGGGTAACGCCCGGCATGCGGGAGAGGATTTCGCTGTGGATCGCTTCATAGGCGGCCACGCTCTCGGTCTCGACGCGCAGCCAATAGTCAACGCCACCAGTCATCAGGAAACATTCGCGGATTTCAGGACATTGCCGCACGGCATGTTCGAAACGGGCGAGATAATCCTCCGTCTGCCGGTCGAGCGTCACCTGCACAAGGACATCGACGGCGCGGCCCTCCTTTTCCATCGGTGCGGTCACGATGGTATAACCGCGGATCACGCCGGCATCCTCCAGCATCCGGATGCGCCGGTGACAGGCCGATGGGGACAGGCCGATCTCCGCCGCGATCTCCGAATTGGGACGCCGCGCATTGAGCCGCAGCAGGCGGATGATCGAGCGGTCCACGGCATCCAGCGATTCTGCCATTTTTTCCATTCCCTGCGAAGGATCGTTCAATTATCCCGTCACATTAGACGATCCTGCGGTCATTTGAGAGCATTTTTACCGAGCGCCGCGTTACCCTCCCTTCAAAAGGGGGCACATATGCAGTCCATCGATACCGCCGGAGCCGTGCTTCGCATCGACCTTGATGCACTGGTCGAAAACTACCGCACGATTCAGCGGCAGGTCGCCCCTGCCACCGTCGCCGGCGTGGTCAAGGCGGACGGTTACGGCCTGGGCGCGAACCTCGTCGCGCGCAGCTTGATCGGCGCCGGGTGCCGACACTTCTTCGTCGCGCATCTCAGCGAAGCCATGGCGCTCCGACCCATTCTGAGCGATGGAATGGCGCTGTTCATCCTCAACGGCCTGCAACCAGGCGCGGAAGGCGAGTGCGCAGCCATCGGCGCCATTCCGGTCCTGAACTCGCTCGACCAGATCGGGCGCTGGGCCAGGACGGCACGCACGCTGGAGCGGACCCTGCCCGCTGCGTTGCAGGTGGACAGCGGCATGTCGAGGCTCGGCCTTCCGCCCGAGGAGGTCGCCATTCTGCTTGCCCAGCGGGAAAGATTGGAGGGCGTGGACCTTCGCCTGCTGATGAGCCACCTCGCCTGCGCCGACGATCCCGATGCCCCCTCCAACGCGATGCAACGCCGGAAATTCGATGCATTCAGCATGAATTTCCCCGGCGTGCCGCGCTCGCTGGACAATAGCGGCGGAAGCTTCCTGCCCGCCGATCATTTCGACATCGTCCGCGCCGGGATCGCCCTGTATGGCGGAGCGCCGCAGGGCGAGCGCCGGGAGATGCGGCCGGTGGTCTCGCTGGACGCGCGGATCATCCAGTTGCGGAACATCCCGGCGGGCGCTGCCGTCGGCTATGGCCTCACCCACCGTTGCGAGCGGCCGACGCAGATCGCGACGATCGCCTTGGGCTATGCCGATGGCTGGTCTCGCCACCTGAGCAACGGCGGCTCCGCCTATATCGACGGCCATCGCGCGCCGATAGCGGGACGGGTTTCGATGGACAGCATCACGCTGGACGTGACCGACGTGCCCGATGTGCTCCTCTATCCTGGCGCCCTGGTGGAACTTTTGGGGCCTCATCAGACCGTGGACCAGGTTGCCGCCGACGCCGGCACCATCGCCTATGAAATACTGACACAGCTCGGGCATCGCTATCACCGCTCCGTACGGGGTGGCCGCGATCCGGCACAAGCGGAGCATCACGCCATGAAAGTCGCCATATGAGGGTCGCCATTCTGGGCAGCGGCGTCATCGGCGTCACATCCGCCTGGTATCTGGCACAGGCCGGGCATGAAGTGACGGTGATCGACCGGCAGGACGGGCCGGCGCTGGAAACCAGCTTCGCCAACGCTGGAGAAATCTCGCCCGGCTATGCCTCCCCCTGGGCTGCGCCGGGGATACCGATGAAGGCGCTGCGCTGGCTGTTCATGAAGCACGCCCCGCTGATCCTGCGGCCGCGGATGGACATGGCCATGCTACGCTGGATGGTGGCGATGCTGGGCAATTGCAACGAACGCGCCTATGCCATCAACAAGAGCCGGATGGTGCGCCTGGCCGAATATAGCCGTGACCGGCTGATCGACCTGCGGCGCGAAACCGGCATCGCCTATGACGAGCGGTCGCGAGGCACCTTGCAGCTTTTCCGCGAGCAGAAGCAGCTTGACGGCATCGCGAAGGACATCGCCGTGCTGAAGGCGGACGGAGTGCCTTTCGAAGTGCTGGATGCGGTAGGCTGCATCGCGGCGGAACCGGGGCTGGCAGGCAGCGGCGTGCCTCTGGCCGGGGGCCTGCGGCTTCCCAATGACGAAACCGGCGACTGCTTCAAATTCACCAACGCGCTGGCCGACATGGCGAAGGCGAAGGGCGTGACCTTCCTCAACGGACGGACCATCGGAAGGATCGCCGTCGACAATGGAAAGGTCAGCCATGTCGAAACCGACAGGGGCCGTGTCGTGGCCGACGCCTATCTTGTTGCGACGGGCAGCTATTCCCCGCTGCTGCTGGCCCCGCTGGGGATCAGGCTGCCGGTCTATCCGGTGAAGGGCTATTCGATCACCGTTCCGATCGTCGATGAGGCAAGGGCGCCGGTGTCGACCCTGCTCGACGAAAGCTACAAGGTTGCGATCACGCGGCTGGGCGACCGTATTCGTGTGGGCGGCATGGCGGAACTGTCGGGCTATTCCAAAGGGCTGCCCAGGGCGCGGCGTGATACGCTGGAATATTCGGTGGGTTCGCTCTTTCCCGGCGCAGGCGATCTGGGCGGCGCCAGCTTCTGGTCCGGGCTGCGGCCGATGACGCCGGACAGCACGCCGGTCATCGGGGCGACGAAAGTCCCGAACCTCTTCCTCAACACCGGGCATGGCACATTGGGGTGGACCATGGCCTGTGGGTCGGGGCATGTGATCGCGGACATCATCGGCGGGGGCAGGCCCCGGATCGAAACCGCCGATCTTGCGATCAGCCGCTATTCATAACCGAAAAGGAGCCTTTCCCATGACCATCACCCGCATCGATCGCGGCCCGCGCATGAGCGAGGCCGTCATTCATGGCGACACCGTCTATCTGGCGGGGCAGATCGGCGCCCCCGGCGAGAGCGTCACGGCGCAGACCCGGGCCGTGCTGGCTGAGATCGACGCCCTGCTGGAACGCACGGGCAGCAGCAGGAACCATATGCTGAGGGCGCAGATCTGGCTGGCGGACATGAACGACTTTGCCGAGATGAACGCGGTGTGGGATGCGTGGATCGCGGATGCCGAAGCACCCGCCCGCGCCACGGGCGAGGCGAAGCTCGCCAGCCCCGATTACAAGGTCGAGATCATCGTGACCGCCGCCAGGGTGAAGTGAATCGTGCGGGTAGAATGCCGTGCAGCAAGGCACGGCATTCCACCCAAAGCGTCGTCTGAAAAAGAGACGCACGACTTATATTCATATATTTATTGCGATTGACTTGCATTATTATGAGCAATAAGGCCCTTTTTGCCGGTTACGCCCGGCAAGAAAAAGGGTCCGTCCGCATGTCCATCGCTTTCCGTTCCGTTCTGCTCACCCCTGTCCTTGCCGCTTGCTGGGCGTCGCCCGCCCAGGCCGACGTGCTGGCGGAGGCAGACAATATCGTCGTCACGGGCACGGTCACGGATGAGAACGCATCGGCCACCGGCCTTGCCCTGACGCTGCGCGAAACGCCCCAGTCGATCACCGTCGTCGACCGCGAACGGATCCAGGATTTCGCGCTGACCAATGTGAACGACCTGCTGACCCAGATGGTCGGCATCAATGTGGAGCGGGTGGAGACCGACCGGACCTATTATAATTCGCGGGGGTTCGACATCACCAATTTCCAGGTGGACGGCATCGGCCTGCCTTTGCGCTGGGGCATCCAGTTCGGGGACCTCGACACCATCCTGTTCGAGAATGTCGAGGCGGTTCGCGGCGCCAATGCAATCATGACCGGGGTCGGCAATCCGTCCGCCACGATCAACTATGTCCGCAAAAAGCCGACCAGGGAATTGCGGGCCTCCCTCTCCGCCATGCTGGGAAGCTGGGACGACCGCCGCGTGGAAGCCGATATTTCGGGCCCGTTGAATGAGTCGGGCACGCTGTCGGCACGGCTGATCTTCGCCCATGAGGACAGGGACAGCCACCTCCGCTACAATCATGTCGACCGCAACGTCTATGGCGCGATCCTGGATTGGGAGATCACGCCGCAATTAAGGGCGTCGGCCGGCTATACCCGGCAGGACAATGACGCGGACGGCGTGTTGTGGGGCGCGCTGCCGCTGCTCGACGATAATGGCGATCGGATCGCCTATCCGCGTTCGGCCAGCACTTCGGCCGACTGGACCTATTGGAACGTCAGCGACGAAAGCGCGTGGGCGGAACTGGCCTATGCTTTCGGCAATGGCTGGAACGCCCGCGGCCGCTTCACCTATAATCATCGCAGTTCGGGGGCGGAACTGCTTTACGCCTATGGCTATCCCGATGCGGCGACGGGCGTCGGCGTGACGGGGATGGCGGGCAAATATCGCTCCCCCTCCGACCAGTATCTGGGCGATTTCTACGCTTCCGGCCCAGTGACGCTGTTCGGGCGCGAGCATCAACTCGCCTTCGGTCTCTCCACCGGCAGGACCGACGGCCGCGAATATGAGCAAAGCGGGCTGGCTGCCGTCGCCTAACCCGCTGTTGCCCAATGGGCGTTCAACCGCACCACGCTGATCGAACCCGACTTCACGCAGGAAAGCCTGGAGGAAGAGGTGACGGACCGGCTGACGCGGGCCTATGGCGCGCTGCACGCCAATCTGGCCGACAGGCTGAAGGCGGTCGTCGGCGCCAGCGCCTTCTGGCTCAAGACTACCGGCGCATCCTACGGCACGGACCAGTATCGCAAGAACAGCGCGGTCAGCCCCTATCTGGGCCTGGTGTTCGACGCCACGTCCAACATCAGCTTCTATGCCAGCTACACCGACATCTTCAATCCGCAGGACAAGGTCGACATCACCAATCGCCGGCTCGATCCTGCCAAGGGCAGCAGCATGGAGGGCGGCATCAAGAGCGAATGGTTCGACAAGCGGCTCTATGCCAGCGCCTCGCTCTTCCGCGCGAAGCAGAAGAACCTCGCGGAGCAGGCCGGCGTGTTCGGCGCGGGCGATCCGGGGCAGGTGGGCGACGTCTATTATGCGGGCGTCGACACCACGGCCAAGGGTTTCGAGATCGAGCTGACCGGCCGCGTGACGGACCGCTGGTCGGTAAGCGGCGGCTATACGGGCCTCAAGATCGAGGATCAGGCCGGGAACCGCGCCCGCACCTACCTGCCGCGTCAGTCGCTGAAACTTGCCAGCACCTATCATATTCCCGAGTGGCGCGACCTGAAGCTGGGCGCACAGTTCCGGTGGCAGAGCGACATCAGCACCCTCGACAGCACGGTCGGCCGCGACATCCGGCAGAAGGATTATGCGGTGCTGGACCTGATGGCCAGCATCAAGCCCATCGACCGGCTGACCGCCAGCATCAATGTGCGTAATGTGACGGACAGCAAATATCTGGGCAGCCTGATGTGGGGGCAGGCCTTTTACGCGGCCCCCCGCAGCGTGATGGGCACGTTGCGCTTCGATTATTGAGGATGATGGTGAACCAGCCTTCCCTTCTGCTCTGGACCAGCGCGCTTTTGGCGGCGGCGGCGGTGTGCCTGCTGCGCTTCTCATGGGGCAGGGCGCTACGATCGGCTCCGCTCAACGCTGCTGCCTGGGGGCTGCTCGCCTTTGCCCTGGCGATGGGAATGGCGGGAGCCGGCGCCTGGGGCGTTGCCATGGTGACGCTGGCCGCGCTGACAATGGCCTTCTGCTGCCTGGCCCTTGCCGCCGCGACCGCGCCACCCGGCAAGACCGGCGCCTCCAACCGCCGCGCCCATATGCTGCCGGAAGGACAGGAGCCGTTGCGCATCGGCGGGCGGATGGTCAGCTTTCTGCTCAGCGTGCCGGGTGCGATGCTGGTGGCGCTGATCCTGGGACTGGCGGCGCGGGGCACGGCCGGAGCGCTGGGCGCGCATGAGGCCGACGGCAATGTGCTGATGCTGTTCCTGATGCCGCTGCTCTGGGCGGTGCTGGCCATGCTGATCCTGCTCTGGCCGCAACGGCGGCGGCAAATGGGACTGCTGACGGCCCCTGCCCTGCTGGGTCTGGTCATGCTGTGGATGGTCCGGCCATGAACCTTGGCCTGTCCAAAACGCTGGTCCAACGGGGCCTGTCCGCCCATGCCGCCATCGGCCTGCTGGCAAGCGCATTGCTCTATATCGTCTGCCTGACCGGCACGGTGACGGTGTTCTACGAGGAATGGCAACGCGCCGAGCGGCCCGATGCTCCGGAAATGCAGCGGATCGCGCCCGATGCGGTGCAACGCGCCGTGGCTTCCGTGCTGGCAAGCGAGAAGGACCGGAAAGCGACCGAGCATCTCTACGTCCATCTGCCGACCGACGCGCTGCCGCGCACGACCGTCACCACCGACCATCAGGCGGTGCATGTCGACGATCAGGGACGGGTGGTCGCGAAGGAGTTGAACGGATGGTCCGAATTCCTGCTGAACCTGCACTATACGCTGAACATTCCCGGCATGGTCGGCCTGACGATCGTAGGCGGGCTGGGGGTGATGACCATCGCCCTGTCATTGACCGGCCTGATCGCCCATCCCCGCATCTTCCGCGATGCCTTCCGCCTGCGGGCGCGGGACCGGGGTGGCCTTGGGCTGGCGGACTGGCATAACAGGCTGGGAGTGTGGACCCCGCCCTTCGCGCTGGCGATCGCCCTGACCGGCGCGATGATCGGCCTGGGATCGATCAACGTCTATGGATTGGCGCAAGGCTTCTACAAGGGCGACATGGAGGCGGCCTATGCGCCGATCTTCGGCGCTGAGGGCAAGCCGAATGCCAAGCCCGCCCCGTTGGCGGACGTGGCCGCCGCGTTGCAGACGATGACCGCCCGCTTTCCGGAGGCGCGTCCGATCTACGTCTTCATGCACGAACCGGGAACCGCGGGGCAGCAGCTACAGGTGCTTGCCCTGCCGCAGCGACGGCTGGTCTACGGCGAGACCTATAATTTCGATCAGGCCGGGCGCTTTCTGGGGACGGTCGGCCTGGCGGACGGCGCGACGGGACAGCAGGTGGCGGCGTCGGCCTATAATCTGCATTTCGGCAATTATGGCGGACTGCCGGTGAAGATCGCCTATCTGCTGCTGGGTGGAGCGCTTTGCGTGGTGATCGCGACGGGCACTTCGATCTGGCTCGGCAAGCGGGAGCGGCGCGGCTACCGGCAACCCCGCTTGCGCAACGGGTGGAACGCGATCGTCTGGGGTTCGGGACTGGCCCTGGCCCTGACGCTGCTGGCACGGCTGTGGATCGGCAATGCGGCGCCGTTCAAGACGATCTTCTGGCTTTCGCTGGCGGTGCTGGTGGTCCTGAGCACCGCCTTGCCGGAACGGTACCGCGTGCGGCGTGCCCTGCAATGGAGCCTGGGCATCTGCGTCGCGGCGCTGGTGCCGGCGGTGCTGGGAGGATAAGCGCTCCTGCGCCGATCCGGCGGACAAAGGGCATGGATGGTCGCTCTCGTCATTGATCCCATGCCGGTGGCTGTCTAGGCCATGCGCGAGGAGACCATCAGCTTATGAAACCACCCATTGGGCGGGATACCCGCTTGTGCATGTCCCTGTCCGGACGGCCCGGCAATGCGGGATCGCGCCTGCACAACCGGCTCTACGAACTGCTGGGACTGGACTATGTTTACAAGTCTTTCAGCACGACGGACCTGCCCGCGGCCGTCGGCGGCATCAGGGCATTGGGCATCCGGGGATGCGCCATCTCCATGCCCTTCAAGGAAGCCGTGATCCCGCTTGTCGACCGGCTGGAGGAATCGGCGCGGATCATCGACAGCGTGAACACCATCGTCAATGACGGGGGCGTCCTCACCGGCTACAATACGGATTTCGTGGCGGTCCGCGGCCTTCTGGAGCGGCGGATCGCAAGCCCCCAGCCCTTTCTGCTGCGCGGCAGCGGTGGCATGGCGAAGGCCGTTGCGGCAGCGCTGCGGGACGCGGGCTTCGACAAGGGCACCATCGTCGCCCGCAACGAGGCGGCGGGCCGGGCGCTGGCGGAACAATATGGCTATGCATGGCAGCCGGTCCTGCCCGATACGGGCGCGCCCCTGCTCGTCAATGTGACGCCGCTTGGAATGGAGGGGCCGGATAGCGAGGCGCTGGCCTTTCCGGCCGACTTCATCGCCGCCAGCGACATCGCCTTCGACGTCGTGGCGCAGCCGGTGGAGACGCCGTTCGTCCGCGCCGCACGGGCGGCGGGGAAGGCGATCATCTCCGGCGGGGAGGTCATTGTGCTGCAGGCCGTCGAGCAATTCGCGCTCTATACCGGCATCCGGCCGACGCCGGAACAGGTGCGGGATGCCACGCTATTCGCGCATGGGCCAGAGGTCGCGGCCAGTCTCGAAGCGTGAACGGGTCGTCCTTCGTCACAGGGGCGTCACGAATTGGCGCTTTTCCGACGCCTGTCTGGCCGCTACGGCATTCCCTGGTTCCATGCATGGCGTGCGTTCGGCGCGCCATATTCTCTTGAGCGAGTAAACCGCCTATGCAGTCCGTCACCCTCACCCGCTTCCTGATCGAGCAGCAGCGCGAGGCCAATGCCATCCCGCCGCAATTGCGCCTGCTGATCGAAACCGTTGCGCGCACCTGCAAGACGATCAGCCACAGCGTGTCCAAGGGTGCGCTGGGCGAAGTGCTGGGCAGCCTGGGTAGCGAGAATGTGCAGGGGGAGGTCCAGAAGAAGCTGGACGTCATCGCCAACGAACTGCTGCTGGACGCCAATGAATGGGGCGGACATCTGGCCGCCATGGCTTCGGAGGAGATGGAAACGATCCATCGCATCCCCAATCGCTACCCCAAGGGCGAATATCTGCTGCTGTTCGATCCGATCGACGGGTCCAGCAATATCGATGTCGACCTGAGCGTGGGCACCATCTTCTCCGTGCTGAAGGCGCCGGAGGAATGTTCGGGCCGTGAGGTGACGGAACAGGATTTCCTTCAGCCGGGCACGCAGCAGGTGGCGGCGGGCTATGCGATCTACGGACCGCAGACGCTGCTGGTGCTGACCATCGGAACGGGCGTCTATGAATTCACGCTGGACCGGGAAATCGGCTCCTGGCGGATGACGGATGGACCGATGCGGATGCCTCAGGGCAATGCCGAATTCGCCATCAACATGGCGCGTCGGCGGCAATGGTCGCCCGGCATCGCGCGCTACATAGAGGAACGCATCCAGGGCACCGAAGGGCCGCTGGGCAAGGATTACAACATGCGCTGGACCGCTTCGATGGTGGCGGATGTGCATCGCATCCTGAAGCGGGGGGGCATCTTCCTCTATCCCGCCGATCACCGCTACGCCGACAAGGCCCGGCTGCGGCTGATGTATGAGGCGAACCCCATGTCCTTCCTGGTCGAGCAGGCGGGCGGCGCGGCCAGCAACGGCTATCAGCGGATCATGGACGTCAAGGCAACCGGACTGCACCAGCGCGTCGGCGTCGTGCTGGGCGACAAGGCCGAGGTGGAAACCGTGGTCGCCTATGGGCGCGAGGAATAGAATCCCGACGCACAGGCGCGGCCTGGAGGCATGTCCTGTTTTGGCCAATCCAAGACCTTCCCCTCCCGTAAACGGGAGGGGTTAGGGGTGGGCGCGAGCGTAGCGAGCTTCTGACTTAGCCGTTG
>NZ_JAINEZ010000087.1:0-20724 GCF_019873065.1 Sphingobium sp. PNB | reverse complement strand
GAGGATGAGGGGACGAGCGGCGGGGATTGGTCCGCCGGTCCTTTGCGGGGCACGGCCGGTCGCGGAAAAAGGGTTAAAAAAGGCGTGTTTATTTGACTTTAACCTTGTGCTTTTACAAAATTGCGGATGAACGCGCGGCGGGGGTCGGGCGATATTTGCCCCGGGGGCGTGTTTTACCGTGTTTCATGATGGTCAGATCAATGCCCAGCAGGGTGGCGCTTCCGCGTCCCTGTGGCTGACTGACTCGATCCGCAGGGCGGGACCGGCCGAGGATCGGCGCGACTGGCGGGAGAAGCTGCGCGACTGGGCCGAGGATGTGGAACTGGTTCCCGACCTTGGCCAGCGGGTGGGAAGTTTCACCTGGTTCCGGGGACTTGCGACCTGTTTCGGGCTGTGCGCGGCGGCGCTTTATCTGTCGCCGGGCTTTCATGCCCTGCCCGGCGCGCCGCAGCCGCTGATGCCGGCGAGGCAATTCGACGAAGTGCGCAGCCAGATGATCATGCCGCTTGCCCTGGGCGCGGACAGCGGGCGGCGCATGGGGCCGACCGACGCGGTGCAGCCGCTGCGCGAGACGCCGGAGCGGCCGCAGATCGAATTGCGCGCGCAGATCGGCGGCAGCGATTCGCTGGGCCGGGCGCTGGCGCGGGCGGGCGTGAGCGGCGGCGACGTGGCGACGGTGACGAGCCTGGTGGCGGGCGACACCGGCGCGGGATTGAAGCCGGGCACGCCGCTGGACATCGTGCTGGGCCGACGGCCGAGCCGGGACGTGCCGCGGCCGCTGGACAGGCTGAGCTTCCGGGCGCGGCTCGATCTGGGGATCGAGATCGCGCGGGCCGGCGGGGTCCTGCAGGTGCAGCGGACGGCGATCCATGTGGACGAGACGCCGCTGCGCATCCAGGGCGTGGTGGGCGAGAGCCTCTATCGTTCGGCGCGGGCGGCGGGCGCGCCGCCCAAGGCGATCCAGAGTTTCCTGCGCGTCGTCGCGCAGCAGGTCGATCTCGGATCGATTTCGGCGGGGGACCGCTATGACATCGTCACCGAATATCGGCGGGCCGACACGGGCGACGTGGAGGTGGGCGACCTGCTGTTCGCCGGGCTGCACCGGGCGAGCGGGCGCGGCATCGACATGCTGAAATGGACGCAGGACGGGCGGACCCAGTGGTTCGAGGCGTCGGGCGTCGGCCAGCGGCGCGGCGTGCTGTCGGCGCCGGTGGCGGGGCGCATGTCGTCCAGCTTCGGCATGCGGCGCCATCCGATCCTGGGTTATACCCGCATGCATGCGGGGATCGATTTTGCCGCCCATTATGGTTCGCCCATCTATGCGGCGACGGATGGCGTGGTGTCCTATGCCGGGCGGCATGGCGGGCATGGCAATTATGTGCGGCTGGAGCATGGCAACGGCCTTGCCACCGGCTATGCGCATATGAGCCGCATCGCCGCGTCGCCGGGGCAGCGGGTGCGGCAGGGGCAGGTGATCGGCTATGTCGGATCGTCGGGCCTGTCGACCGGGCCGCATCTGCATTATGAGCTGTATCGGAACGGACGGACCATCAATCCGCTGTCGGTGCGGTTCACCACGACATCGCAACTGGCGGGCAGGGAACTGGCGGCTTTCCGGCAGCGGCTGGTGCAGTTGAAGAGCCTGCGCATCGGCCTGCCCGTGCAGGTGGCGCAGAAGAGCGCGGCGCCGGCCGCGACCGGGAAATAGCTTTTCGCGGGCGATTCCCTCCGCTAACGGGCGGGAATGAACGCAGCGGCTTCCGACATCACCGCGATCCTGCTGGCCGGGGCGCGGCCGATCCCCGATCCCCTGGCGGCGGCGGCCGGCGTGGCGGTCAAGCCGCTGGTGCCGGTGGCGGGGGAGCCGATGATCAACCGGCCGGCCCGCGCCCTGCTGGCGCATCCGGCGGTCGGGCGGCTGGTCGTGCTGACCCAGGCGCCGGAGCTGTTCGCCGCCGATCCGGCGACCGCCTGGCTGGCGGAGCATCCCGAAGTGCGGTTCGAAAGGAGCGGGGGCGGAATCGCTTCCTCCCTCATCGCCTTGCTGGACCGGGGGGACCTGCCCTTTCCCCTGCTGATGACGACGGCGGATCATGTGCTGCTGGACGGGGCCATGCTGGACCAGATGGTGCGCGAGGCATCCGGCGCGGACATCGCCGTGGCGATGGTCGAGCGCAGGACATTGCTGGCGCGCTATCCGGGGTCGCGGCGGACCTGGCTCAAATTTCGCGACGGCGGATGGTCGGGGGCGAATCTCTTCTGGTTCGGCAGCGGCAAGGCGCGGCCGGTGGTCGCGCTGTGGCAGGAGGTCGAGCAGGACCGGAAGAAGGGGTGGAAGATTCTGTCCGCCTTCGGGCCGCTGGCCCTGCTGGGCGCGGTGCTGCGGATTTCGACGCTGCGGGGCGGGATCGCGCGGGTGGGGCGGCGCTTCGGGATCGTGGCGCGGCTGGTGGCGATGGAGAAGGCGGAGGCCTGCATCGACGCGGACAAGCCGGATGACGTGGCGCTGATCGAGGCGATCCTGGCGGGGTCTGTGCGATAGAAGGGGCGTGTTCCTGCCTGCGCAGGAGCACCTAATTCCATTTCCGCATGTTGTTCCATGTTCGAAAGTCAGTAGGCGTCCAGTTCCTCCAGCGCGGTGAAACGCTGCGACCAGAGCGCGCCGTAGACCGCCATCCACTGCACGACGGGCGCAAGGCCCTTGGCGCGGGCGGAATAATAGGTTTCGCGCCCGGCGCGGCGGGCCGTCACGAGGCTGGCGCGTTTCAGCTTGCCGAGATGGCGGGACACCATGGGTTGCGATACGCCGGAAATGGCGGTGAGGGCGTGGACGCTCTGTTCCCCTTCGCGCACCAGATATTCCAGCAGGGCGCGCCGGGTGCCGTCCGACAGGGCCTTGAACAGTTCGTCGCAGGAGGCCGATCGATCCCCCTTTAAAATATGGTCGGTCATGACCCCATTCATAATCATCGGGTTATCGATGCGTCAAGGTGAAGGCGGTTTTTACCCTTCCCAGCGGCGTTAACCAAAAAAACTTTGGGCCTGTTCTGCGCTGAGTCTTTTGAGTCACACTAGCCGATCTTGAGTCTTTCGAGTCGCTGTCGACTCAATATCTAGTGGCTACCCGGTTCGTTCTCCGTCATGTTAACCATTATGTGAGGCTTGAACCCTAAGTTGCTGATCTTGACGGCTGACTCCGGAGGACTCATCGCTGGGCCTCAGAAGGAAACGGGGGTCACGAAATGGGTGTCATGGAACGCGTCGCGCCGCGGCGGAAAAAGGCGGTTGCGCCCGTGGAGGTCGAGGCCGACCGCCTGTTGCGTGGCGACTGCATCGCGGAAATGGCGAAGCTGCCCGATGCGTGCATCGACATGATCTTCGCGGACCCGCCCTATAATCTCCAGCTTGGCGGCGACCTGTTCCGGCCCGAGGGCAGCCGGGTGGACGCGGTCGACAATGACTGGGACAAGTTCGATACGCTGGGTTCCTACGACCGTTTCACCAAGGCCTGGCTGCGGGAAGCGCGGCGCATATTGAAGCCGAACGGCACCATCTGGGTGATCGGCAGCTACCACAATATCTTCCGCGTCGGCACGGCGTTGCAGGACGAGGGCTTCTGGATCCTCAACGACATCATCTGGCGCAAGTCCAATCCCATGCCCAATTTCAAGGGCACGCGCTTCACCAATGCGCATGAGACGCTGATCTGGGCGAGCCAGGGCGAGGATGCGCGATATACGTTCAACTACAAGGCGATGAAGACGCTGAACGACGAGTTGCAGATGCGGTCCGACTGGGTGCTGCCGATCTGCGGCGGGCAGGAACGGCTGAAGCGCAACGGCACCAAGGCGCATCCGACGCAGAAGCCGGAGGCCCTGCTCTATCGCGTGCTGCTGGCCTGTACGAAGCCGGGCGACGTGGTGCTCGATCCCTTTTTCGGCACCGGGACGACGGGCGCGGTGGCCAAGCGCCTGGGCCGCAGGTGGATCGGCATCGAGCGCGAGGACGATTATATCGAGGTCGCGCTGGAGCGGATCGAGGCCGCGCTGCCGCTGGACGAAAGCGCGCTGACCATCATGCAGACGGCGCGGCAGCAGCCCAAGGTGGCGTTCGGCACGCTGGTCGAGACGGGCTATCTGCAGCCCGGCGCGGTGCTGACGGATTCGAAGCGGCGCTGGCAGGCGGTGGTGCGGGCGGACGGTTCGCTGTCGGTGGGGGCGGATACCGGCTCGATCCACAAGATGGGCGCGACCTTGCAGGGTGCGCCGAGTTGCAATGGCTGGACCTTCTGGCATTGCGAGGTGGAGGGCGTGCTGAAGCCGATCGATGCGCTGCGGCAGACCTATTTGCTGGCGAACGAGCCTTAACGATCCCGGATTTCCTTTCGGGCTCTGGGCGACGGAGTTTGAAGATGTTGCCACAGCTTCCTGCGGATGCGCGGCTTTACCTGCGCCCCATCTGGTTCGTGCCGTCGCCCGTCGGTCTGGCCGACGGGTCGGCGGCGCGGATGGGCAATGGGTTGCTGTGGTTCCAGGCTTATGAGCTGACGGCGCGGAAGGACGGGCAGCGCGTGGCGCGGGCGACGGTGCCGGTCGCGGAATTTGCCGACGCCATTGCGGGGCTGCCCGATGCTCTGGCGGAGCGGGCGCAGCGGCTGGCGGCCAATATCTCGGCGCAGAGGCAGCCCCTGGTGCTGGGGGAACGCACCATCCGGTTCGACGCGCCGCAGGTGATGGCGATCCTGAACATCACGCCGGACAGCTTTTCCGACGGCGGCAGGCATATGGACGATCCGCAGGCGGCGGCCGATGCGGGCTTCGCCATGGCGGCGGCGGGGGCGGCGCTGATCGATGTGGGCGGCGAATCCACCCGACCCAGGGCGCCGCGCCTGTGGGAAGGGGATGAGATCGCCCGCGTCGTGCCGGTGATCGAAAGGCTGGCGGCGGCGGGGGTTCCCATGTCCATCGACACCCGCAAGGCGGCGGTGATGGAAGCCGCGCTGGCGGCGGGAGCGGCGGTCGTCAATGATGTGAGCGCGCTGCGGCATGATCCCCGCGCCATGGAAGTGGCGGTTGCGGCGGGATGCCCCGTCATCCTGATGCATGCGCCGTCGGCCGGGGACGATCCGCACGACAATGCCGGGGGTTATGGCGATGTCGTGGCCGATGTGTTCGACATGCTGGAGGCGCGGGTGGACGCCTGTCTGGCGGCGGGGGTGCCGCGCGGGAAGATCATGGTCGATCCGGGATTGGGCTTCGGCAAGTCGCTGGGCGACAATCTGGCGCTGGTGAACGGGCTGGCGACGTTGCAGGGGCTGGGCGTGCCGCTGCTGTTCGCGGGCAGCCGCAAGCGCCTGATCGGGGCGCTGTCGAACGAGGCGCCGGCGGCGGAGCGGCTGGGCGGATCGGTGGCCCTGGTCTTTCGCGCCGCTGAACTGGGCGCGCAGATGGTGCGGGTGCATGATGTCGCGGAAAGCGTTCAGGCGCTGCACCTCTGGCGCGGTCTGGCGGATGCGGGCTTGGGCGCGGTTTAGAGCAGATTCCGATCCGATTGCATCGGCTCGACTGCTCTAAGTTTTTGTTTTGTCGCGTTTTCCGAGTCAGCAGATGATTCCATCTGCTTGGAAAACGCTCTAGAGCATCGTGCGGAGAAAGGGGAGGCGGTTTAGGCCTGCCGGGAAGGTCCCCGTTCAGGCCGTGGCGGAGGCCGTGCCGCCTATCGCAGCCAGCCTTTCGCCCGATAGGCTTCGGCAGTGGCCTTCAATCCCTCTTCCGTCGGCACTCGGGGCACCCACAGCTTTTTGGGCGGTTGCCTGCGCTTCGTCACGACCCAGTCGGGGTGGCAGAAATAGCTGACCCGGTCGGGCGTCAGCCTGGCGTTCCTGCCGCGCACCAGCCGGTCGAGCCGCGCGCCCATGCCCAGCAGCCAGGCGGGCGTCGCGAAGGTTCGCACCGCCCTCTCTCCAGGCCGTCCGACGGCGCGTCCGATCGCCTGCGCGAAGTCCATATGGTCCCAGCCGCCGGGCGTGCCGTCATCGACCTCATAGACATGGGTCAGGCTCTTCATGTCCTTTTCGACCGCCAGCGTCAGGAACAGACGGGCGAGGTCGCCCACCTCGATCACCGACAGGCGTCCGCCGGGCGGCATCAGCATGATCCCGCGCCGGGCCATGCGGAACAGTTCCAGCATCTCCCGGTCGCCGGGGCCGTAGATGGCGGGCGGGCGGATGATCGTCCAGTCGAGGCCGCTCGCCTTCACATGCCGCTCCGCCAGTTCCTTCGACCAGCCATAGTCCGACAGTTCCGGTTCCCGCGCCGAAAGCGAGGAGACGTGGATCAGCCGCTTGACCCCGCGATGCCGCATCGCGTCGACCACCGCCATGGTGCCGCGCGCATTGCCCGTTTCGAAGCCTTCGCGGTCGGGCGCGTTCACCACGCCGGCGATGTGGATCACCACATCGGCGTCGCGCACCAGCGTGTTGAGCGCCGCCCGGTCCTCCAGCGCGCCGGGCACCCATTTGAGATGGGCGCGCGGCGGCTGCGCCCGGCGGGTGATGGCGCTGACATGATGTCCCGCCGCCAGAGCCTGATGGAGCGTTTCGGCGCCGACGAAACCCGTCGCGCCCGTCATCGCAATGCGCAGGGACATGGGATCAGACCATCGCCATATGATCGCGGTGGACCAGCACCGAGCGGGGCAGATGCCCCAGCAGCGCGGCGATGTCCTCGCTGCGCTTGCCGGCGATGCGGGAGGCTTCCTCGCTGTCATATTCGATGAGGCCGCGGGCGATCACCTGACCATCCTCGGCCAATATGTCGACCACGTCGCCGCGGGCGAAGATGCCATCGACCCGCGCCACGCCGGCCGGGAGCAGGCTGTTGCCGCGGCCCAGGGCCGCCTCTGCCCCCGCATCGACCACGATCCGCCCGCGCACGGTGAGGCGGCCGGCGAGCCAGCCCTTGCGCGCGCCCCTGGCCTGTGCGGCGAGGAAGATCGAGCCCTTGCCGCCATCGGTCCAGTGCGACAGCGGCGAATCCACCTTGCCGGAGATGATCGCCAGATGCGCGCCGGCCCCGGTCGCGATCCGCGCCGCCTCGATCTTGGAGGTCATGCCCCCCGATCCCATGCCCGAGGCGGAGCCGCCGTCCGCCATCCCGGCGATGCGCGCATCGATGCGCTCGATTGTCTCTATCAGCATGGCGTCCGCATCGACATGCGGGTTGGCGGTGTAAAGCCCGTCGACGTCCGACAGCAGCACAACTGCGTCAGCCCGTGCCGCCTGTCCGATGCGCGCCGCCAGCCGGTCGTTGTCGCCGAAGCGGATTTCCGCCGTGGCGACGCTGTCATTCTCGTTCACGACCGGCACGACGTCGAGCGCCATCAGCCGTTCCAGCGTGGCCGACGCATTGAGATAGCGGCGGCGGTTTTCCAGATCGTCCAGCGTCACCAGCATCTGCGCGGCGGTGATGCCCCTTTCGTGGAGCAGGCTGGCCCAGCATTGCGACAGCGCGATCTGACCGGTGGCGGCGGCCGCCTGCGCGTCTTCTAGCGAGCCGCGTCCGCCCTTGGGCAGTTTCAGCCGCCGGGCCCCCAGGGCGATGGCGCCGGAGGAGACGATGATGATCTGCTGGCCCGCAGCCTTGCGCGCCGCGATGTCGGCCACCAGCGTGCGCAGCCAGGATTGGCGCACCTCGCCCTCCGGATCGACGAGCAGGGCGGAGCCGATCTTGACGACCAGGCGGCGGATTTGCGAAGGAGGGAAGCCGGAGAGGGAAGAAGTCATGAAGCGGTCCGAATGCGCTCCTCCCCTGCAGGGGAGGCGTTGGGGTGAGGAGGCAAGGCGGGGGAAGCCCTATCCGGCAAGCCCCCATCCCCGACCCCTTCCCTGAAGGGGAGGGGAGGAGTTACAGTGGCGACCACGGCTTCTCGTCTTCTTCTTCTGTCCCATCCTCATCATCCTCGCCGGGCTGGTCCAGCAGCGGCAGCACCGCGTCCAGCAGGGCCGGCACGCCTTCGCCGGTCGCGCCGGAGATGATGAACACATCGTCCACCCCAGCCTCGTCCCGAAGCTGGCCGGCAATGTCCTCCATCAGTTCCGGCCCCAGCAGGTCGCCCTTGTTGAGCGCCACGATCTGCGGCTTTTCGTCCAGCCCGCCGCCATAGGCCGCGAGTTCATCCTGCACGATGCGGAACTGTTCGACCGGGTCGTCGCCGGTCGCGTCGATCAGGTGCAGCAGCACCCGGCAGCGTTCGACATGGCCCAGGAAGCGGTCGCCGATCCCCGCGCCCTCTGCCGCGCCTTCGATCAGGCCCGGAATGTCGGCCAGGACGAATTCCCGGTCGCGATGCAGCACCACGCCCAGTTGCGGCTTGGTGGTGGTGAAGGCATAGGCGCCGACCTTCGCCTTGGTGTTGGTGACCTGGTTGATGAAGGTCGACTTGCCCGCATTGGGCATGCCCACAAGGCCCACATCGGCCAGCAGCTTCAGCCGCAGCCACACCCACATTTCCTGCCCCGGCCAGCCCGTGCCATGCTGGCGCGGGGCGCGGTTGGTGCTGGTCTTGTAGGACAGGTTGCCGCGCCCGCCGTCGCCGCCGCGCAGCAGCACGATGCGTTGCCCGACCTGCGTGAAGTCGGCGAGCAGTTCCTGTTCATATTCCATCGTCCCGTCCTCATCCTCCGTGCCGTCGACGGGCGTGGGATCGGACAGGATCTGCGTGCCCACCGGCACCTTGATGACGAGGTCTTCGCCGCCGGCGCCATAGCGGTTCTTGCCCGCGCCGGGCATGCCGCGCTGCGCCTTGAAATGCTGGGTGTAGCGGAAGTCGATCAGGGTGTTCAGCCCGGCCACCGCCTCGAAGATGATGTCGCCGCCTTTGCCGCCGTTGCCGCCGTCGGGACCGCCATATTCGACATATTTTTCGCGCCGGAAACTGACCGCGCCGGGACCGCCCCAGCCGGACTTGATGAAAATCTTCGCTTGATCAAGAAAATGCATCGCGCGCCCATAGCGGTTTATGCGGCGGAATTAAACAGGCGCGCGGCAAAAGCGGCCGCTTGCCCGAAAAGCGGCCGGCGCCGGAGAAGGCGGCGCCGCGCCGCCATCCCCGGCAGCAGGGATCAGGCCGCCAGCGCGGGCAGCGAATCCCCGTAGAGGTCGGTCGACGAATCCGTCATCATGGGGCTGGCGCCCGCCTGTCCGGAGGCGCCTTCCTCGAAGACCAGGCAATCCGCCGCCGCGCCCCGGCCCAGGCTGAAGCGCCTTTCCATCCGGCCGGCATAGCGGAAGCCGAGCTTGCGCAGGACGTTGCCGGATGCCGGATTGTCCACGAAATGGGCGGCGCGCACATCGCGGACGCCCGAGGCGCGGGCCATGTGCATGACGGCGCTGGCCGCTTCGGTCGCGAAGCCGAGTCCCCAATAGGGGCGGGCGATCCAATAGCCCAGCTCCACCCTGCCATCAGCCGCCGCATGGAGGCCGCAGCCGCCGACAAGGCGGGGCGCGCCCTTGGTGCGGGTGAAGGCAAGCAGGCTGGGCAGGCGGGGGTCCTGCGGCTGGGCCAGGAACGCCTGCGCATCGGCCTGGCTGTAGGCGGCCGGTGCGCGGGTCAGGTTGCGCAGGACGGCCGCATCGCCGATCGCTTCTGCAAGGGCCGGCGCATCTTCCATCCAGCCGGGCCGCAGCAACAGGCGGGGGGTACGGGCGAACATCGAAAGTCTCCTAATCTCCGGCGCGCCAATGACCGCGAAAAGTTACGGCTTGACGACTATCTTCTCTGGCTGGGCCCCGCCCGCACGACGCGCGAGAAAGCGAGGGGTTCCAGAGAGTTGAGGGAAATTCAGGGGAGACGCCCGTCGACACGAAAAAGGGGCGCTCCCGGATGGGGCGCCCCTTGTTTCCCTCGAACTCTGGCGGTGTGACCAAAGTCGTTCCGCCAGGAGGATCGCCCCGATTGCGAGGGACGATCCGTCATCGATCGTCCGTTATTCGGCTGCTTCGGCCAGTGCGTCGACCGATACATATTTGCGGCCGAGCTTGCCGGTGTGGAATACCACGCGGCCTTCACCCAGCGCGAACAGCGTGTGGTCCTTGCCCATGCCGACATTGCGGCCCGGATAGACGCGGGTGCCGCGCTGGCGAATGATGATGTTGCCGCCGATCACTTCCTGACCGCCGAACTTCTTCACGCCAAGGCGCTTCGATTCCGAATCGCGACCGTTGCGCGACGAACCGCCAGCTTTCTTATGTGCCATGACTTAAACTCCTCGTGACTTTGCTGCGGCTCAGGCGATCGACACGATCTTGAGGATCGTGTGATTCTGGCGGTGGCCGTTGCGACGACGGTAGTTGTGCCGGCGGCGCTTCTTGAAAACGATGACCTTCTCGCCCTTCGCCTGCGCGACGATTTCGGCGGCGACGGTCAGCTTGGCTGCGTCCTTCACGTCGCTGCCTTCGCCGGCGAACAGGACGTCATCCAGGGTCACCTTGTCGCCAGCCTCACCGGCCAGCTTCTCGACGACGATCTTGTCTCCGGCGGCGACGCGATACTGCTTGCCGCCCGTGCGCACGACTGCGAACATGGCTCTTCTCTTCTCGTTCAAATCTGCTTTACGCAGATCGTCGAGGGACAATGCCCTGTTGGACCCGCGCGGGAATGTGGCCCGCTACTGGAATGACTCGCCCATGTCAACCGGCAAGCGCGGCATTCGGGGCTGGTTTTTGGCCTTGCGCGTCCCTATCTTGGCGCGGCGAAAGGATAGCATCACGCATGACGCCAGCGCCATACAGGAATGAAGCACTGGCCGCCCGGCTGTTGTTCATCCTGACCCTGTGGCTGTCGATCGGCGTGGCCCTGCTGAGCGCGCTCGCCCCCCTGGGGCCGCCATCCAGCCGGTTCACCGGCTCCGCCTTCAACCCGGCCACCACCGCCGTGGTGTTGAAGGCCCGCGCCCATGCGACCCCTGTCGCCGCGCAGGCCATCGAGCCGGATGGCGACGGGCGGGCGCCGTTTCCGGCGTTCGCCATGAGCGGGCCGATGGCCATTGCGATGCTGCCGGGCGTCGTCCTGCTGCGCGCCGGCGACCGATTCTCTCCCGCCTTCGTTTCTTTCCCGTCCTTCCACCTGCTTTCCCGCCGGCGGGCGCGGGCACCCCCGGTCCTTTCCTGACGCATCGCCCTCTGGGCGGCCGTTCCGGGCCGCCATCAGGAAAAAGGAGCCTCTTCATGACCCGCAGAAGATCGAGACGCGGCAGCACGGGGTCGTCCCGCCGCCGTCCGCCATGGTGGTTCATGCCGGCCGTCATGGCGGGACTGGGCGCGGCCGGCGCGCTGTTGTCGGCGGCGATGCTGACCGTCGCTGAATGAATATGATATGCCGCCGATGGAGGGCGTTCCTCCATCGGCGGTCAGGGAAAGACACTCCATGCCCCATCACACGCCCCTGATCGGAACGATCGTCGCGGGCCTTGTCGTCGCCTTCGTCATGGGCGCCATCGCCCATCGCCTGAAATTGTCGCCGCTTGTCGGCTATCTGATCGCCGGGATCATGGTCGGGCCGTTCACGCCGGGCTTCGTCGCCAATGCCAGCCTGGCCAATGAACTGGCGGAGATCGGCGTCATCCTGCTGATGTTCGGCGTCGGCCTGCATTTCTCCCTGCGCGACCTTCTGTCGGTGAAGAACATCGCGGTGCCCGGCGCGCTGGGCCAGATCGCGGTGGCGACGCTGATGGGCATGGGCTTGGCGCATGTCATGGGCTGGCCGCTGCTGGGCGGGCTGGTCTTCGGCCTGGCGCTGTCGGTGGCGAGCACCGTCGTGCTGCTGCGCGCCCTGCAGGGGGCGGACCTGGTGGAAACGCGCCGGGGCCGGATCGCCGTCGGATGGCTGATCGTCGAGGATCTGGTGATGGTGCTGGCGCTGGTGCTGCTCCCCGCGCTTGCCGGGGTCATGAACAATGCCGATGCGGCGGGCGGGGCCAATGCCGGGGCCTTGCTGGCGCCGCTGCTGGGCACGCTGCTGAAGGTCGCGGGCTTCGTCGCGCTGATGCTGGTGGTCGGCCGCCGCGTCATTCCCTGGGCGTTGCACTGGGTCGTGCATAGCGGATCGCGCGAGCTGTTCCGCCTGGCCGTGCTGGCGATAGCGCTGGGCGTCGCCTTCGGCGCGGCGGTGGCGTTCGACGTGTCCTTCGCGCTGGGGGCGTTCTTCGCCGGCATGATCTTGGGCGAGACGCCGCTCAGCCGCCGCGCGACGGAGGAGACGCTGCCGCTGCGCGACGCCTTCGCCGTGCTCTTCTTCGTTTCCGTCGGCATGCTGTTCAATCCGGCGGTGCTGGTCGACCAGCCGCTGCCGTTGCTGGCCACGGTGGCGATCATCATCGTCGGCAAGTCGATCGCCGCCTTCGCTATCGTCCGCGCCTTCGGCCATCCGGGCGACACGGCGCTCACCATTGCGGCGAGCCTGGCGCAGATCGGGGAATTCTCCTTCATCCTCGCCTCCTTGGGGACGGGACTGGGGGTCTTGCCGGCCGAGGCGCGCGACCTGATCCTTGCGGGCGCGATAGTTTCGATCTTCCTCAATCCGCTGATCTTCTCCCTGATCGTGCGCGGGCACAAGCAGGAGGAGGTCGAGGAAGAGGCGCAGGCCCAGAAGGCGAAGGCCAAGCCGCGCATCGGCCATGTCATCCTGGTCGGCTATGGCCGGGTGGGGAAGCTGATCGCGGATCGGCTGGCCGAGAAGGGCGCGCATTTCGTGGTGATCGAAGCCGATTCCGACCGGGCGGAGGAGGCGGAGGAGGCCGGCCTTACCGTGGTGCGGGGCAGCGCGCTGGAGGACCGGCATCTGCGGGCGGCCGGCATAAACGAGGCGCGGCGGCTGCTGATCGCCGTGCCCGAAGGGTTCGAGGGCGGCGCGATTCACGAACATGCGCGCCACCTCAATCCCCATCTTCAGGTCATCGCCCGCGCCCATTCCGATGCGGAGGTCAGGCATCTGGAGGGGCTGGGCGTGCCCCATGTGGTGATGGGGGAGCGGGAGCTGGCGGCGCGGATGCTGTCGCTCTGCGGGGCGGGTTAGGGTGTTGTCAAACGGAGCTTGGTCGATCGATGCGAAGGCATTTTAGAGCATCGTGCGCAAAAGTGGGAACCGGTCTTGCGCTTAAAAGGATGCGACAACAAAAGCTTGGAGCGCGCGGCCTGCGCAGGATTTAACGCAGCGCGCTCTAACCGTTGCCCAATCCGTCGAGGAACCGTGCCGCCTGTTTCCTGAGGGCGGCGCGGTCCTCCACGCTCATCCGGTTCCAGTTGCGATAGGGCATGGCGAGGCGCGGATTGCGCGCCAGCTTCCGCTCGTTGCGGGCCAGAAAGTCCCAGTAGAGCGCGTTGAAGGGGCAGGCGTCCTCGCCAAGGCGCCGCTTCACGTCATAGCGGCACCGGCCGCAATAATCCGACATGCGGTTGATATAGGCGCCGCCCGCCGCATAGGGTTTCGACCCCAGCAGGCCGCCGTCCGCGAACAGCGCCATGCCGATGGTGTTGGGCATTTCCACCCATTCATAGGCGTCGGCATAGACCTCCAGATACCAGACATGCACCTGCACGGGGTCGATCCCGGCGAGCAGGGCGAAATTGCCGGTGATCATCAATCGCTGGATATGATGGGCGTAGGCGTGGTCGATGGTCTGGCCGACCGCCCGGGCCATGCAGTGCATGTCGGTCTTGCCCGTCCAGTAGAAGCCGGGCAGGTCGCGCTTCGCATCCAGCGCATTGCGGCGGCCATAGCCGGGGCCTTCGTGCCAATAGACCCCGCGCACATATTCGCGCCAGCCGATGACCTGCCGGATGAAGCCCTCCGCCGCGTTGAGCGGGACCCTGCCGGCGCGGTATCGCCCCTCCACCGCCCGGCAGAGCGACAGCGGGTCGAGCAGTCCGGCGTTGATATAGGGCGACAGGACCGAGTGCCAGAGGAATGGCTCATCGGTCAGCATCGCGTCCTGATAGTCCCCGAAGCGGGGCAGGGCGTGATCGAGGAAATGGGCCTGCTGGCGTTGCGCATCCTGATGCGTGACGGCGAAGTGGAAATGGTCGAGCGAGCCGATATGATCTGAAAAACGCGCCGCGACCAGCGCCAGCACGTCCTGCGTGATCGGGTCGGGGCGGAAGCGGAGCGGCTGCGGCATCAACAGGTCGCGCCGGGGCGGCGGTTTTCGGTTTTCCGCGTCGAAATTCCACTGGCCGCCTTCGGGTTCGCCCTCTTCCGTCAGCAACAGCCCGGTCCTGCGGCGCATGTCGCGGTAGAAAAATTCCATCCTGAGCTGCTGGCGCGCCGCCGCCCAGGCATCGAATTCGGCATGGGAGCAGAGGAAGCGGTCATCCTCATGGATGGTGACGGGGATGCCGAAGCGGCCTTCCCATTCCTCCAGCATCGCGCGGACGCGCCATTCGCCGCCCTCCGTGACGTGGATCGCGGAGGGACGGTGGCGTTCGATGGCGCGGGCGACCTCCCCGGTGAAGCTGCCGCTGTTTTCCGGCTGGTCGAGCTTCACATAGTCGACCGTCCATCCGAGCGCCCTCAACCGATCGGCATGATGGCGCATGGCGGAGAGGATGAAGGCGATCTTGGCCTTGTGATGGCGGACATAGGTGGTTTCGTCCGCCACCTCCATCATCAGCAGGATGCTGTTTGCCGGGTCGGCGTTCCGGAGCGACGCGATGCCGGGCGTCAGCTGGTCGCCGAGGATCGGGATGAGGAGGGGGGCAGCCATGGCTCTTCAATGCATGAAGGGCTGCCCGGCTCCCGCCCGGTCAACCGCGGGGCTTGCGGGGGCCAGCCTTGCGCGGGCCGCCCTTGAACGGCCGCGCGCCATAGGCGGGCCTGGGGCCGTGCCCTTCATTGGGGCGGCCCTTGCCGCGCGGGCCGCCGTCGCGCCGGTTTTCGCGCGCCATTTCGCGGGGCTTGCCCTCGATCTGCTCGATCGCGACTTCGGCGCCCTCGTCGCTGGCCTGGCCGGTGCGTTTCACCGCGCCGACGAACTTCGCCGCGATGGCGGAGGGAATTTCGAACATCGTTTCATTGGCGGCGATGCGGATCGCGCCGATCTCCTGCCGCGACACATGGCCGCGGCGGCAGATGAGCGGCAATATCCAGCGCGGATCGGCATTCTGGTTGCGGCCGATGTCCATGCGGAACCAGACCGTATCCTCAAACCCCGGACGCGGTCCGTCGCGGCGGGCGGGCGCTTCGCTGGCGTCCAGCAGCTCCTCCGGCGCGGGAAGGGCGGCGCGGGCGCTCTTCACCAGCATGGCGGCGATTTCCTTGGGCGATTTTTCGGCCAGCAGTTCGGCGCCCAGCGCCCAGTCCTGCTCGTCCAGCTCGGCGCGTTCCATCAGCTTCTCGCGCAGGCGGGCATTGTCCTGTTCCTGGATCGCTTCCCGGCTGGGCGGGGTGCCCCATTCGACGGGGATCTTCGCGCCGCGCAGCATGGATTCGACCCGGCGGCGGCGCGGATAGGGGACGATCAGCACGGCCGTCCCCTTCTTGCCGGCGCGGCCGGTGCGGCCGGAGCGGTGCTGCATCGTTTCCGCGTCGCGCGGGATTTCGACATGGATGACGAGGCTGAGATTGGGGAGGTCGATGCCGCGCGCCGCGACGTCGGTTGCGACGCAGACCCGCGCGCGGCGGTCGCGCAGGGCCTGCAGCGCGTGGTTGCGCTCATTCTGGCTGTGTTCGCCCGACAGCGCCACCGCCGCGAAGCCGCGCTCCGTCAGGCTGGCGTGGAGGTGGCGGACATTGTCGCGGGTGGCGCAGAAGAGGATCGCCGTTTCCGCCTCATGATAGCGCAGCAGGTTGACCACCGCATTTTCGATGTCGGCGGGGGCGACGGTGACGGCCTGATAGCTGATGTCGCCATGGCCGCGCTCGTCGCTGACGGTGGAGATGCGCAGCGCGTCCTTCTGGTAGCGCCTGGCCAGCGCCACGATCGGCTTGGGCATGGTGGCGGAGAAAAGGAGCGTGCGGCGGCCCTCCGGCGCGCCGTCGAGGATTTCTTCCAGATCCTCGCGGAAGCCCATGTCGAGCATTTCGTCGGCTTCATCGAGCACCACCGTCCTGATCGCCGACAGGTCGAGCGCGCCGCGTTCGAGATGGTCGCGCAGGCGGCCCGGCGTGCCGACGACGATGTGCGCGCCGTGGGAAAGCGCGCGGCGTTCCTTGGCGGCGTCCATGCCGCCGACGCAGGTGGTGATGCGCGCGCGCGCCTCGCCATAGAGCCATTCCAGTTCGCGCGCGACCTGAAGCGCCAGTTCGCGGGTCGGCGCGATGGCGAGGGCCAGCGGCTGGGCGGCGACGGGCAGGCGGTTCTGTTCGCCCAGCAGTTCGGCGGCCATGGCGAGGCCGAAGGCGACCGTCTTGCCCGATCCTGTCTGCGCCGAGACGATGAGGTCGCGGCCTTTGGCTTGCGCCTGGGTGACTTCGGCCTGGACCGGGGTCAGGCTTTCATAGCCCTTTCGCGTCAGCGCGTCGGACAGGAGGGTGGGGAGATGTTCGAAAGACATTATATTTTCCATCGGTAAAGCGACCCGCCATTCCCGACGGATACGAAGGTGACCTCAATGCGCTCCGGGGGGGTTTTTGGAGCCGGGGTGCAAGGTCATGCACCCCGAAGTTCACACCGTTGCCGGGCGAGTCCGCCTAAGGTCACGGTGTCTGGTGATCGCGTTATAACATGCATGCCTGTCCTCCGTTCGCCCTGAGCTTGTCGAAGGGGCTTTTTTCTTTCCTTCAGGAAAAGAAGAGGGCTTCGACAGGCTCAGCCCGAACGGGTGAGAGGGCGTTTCATGGTGCCAAGTCTCTAAAAAGCGAAAGCCTCCTTCCCCGCATGGAGGAAGGAGGCTCCCCTATCTGTTTGTGCGTCGGATCAGGCCGAAGCGACTTCCGCCACGTCGACCTTCACGCCCGGGCCCATCGAGGACGACAGGGCGATCTTGCGGACGTACTTGCCCTTCGAACCCGACGGCTTCGCCTTGACGATGGCGTCGACGAAGGCGTCGAAATTCCTGCGCAGGTCTTCGGCCGAGAAGCTCGCCTTGCCGAGGCCGGCATGGATGATGCCCGCCTTTTCGACGCGGAATTCGATCTGGCCGCCCTTGGCGGCCTTGACCGCTTCGGCGACGTTCGGGGTGACGGTGCCCAGCTTCGGGTTCGGCATCAGGCCCTTGGGACCCAGAACCTTGCCCAGGCGACCGACCAGACCCATCATGTCGGGGGTGGCGATCACGCGCTGGAAGTCGATATTGCCCGCCTGGATCGATTCGAGCAGGTCTTCGGCGCCCACCACGTCGGCGCCGGCGGCGGTCGCGGCTTCAGCCTTGTCGCCGCGGGCGAACACGGCGACGCGGACGTCCTTGCCGGTGCCGGCGGGCAGGGTCACGACGCCACGGACCATCTGGTCGGCGTGACGCGGATCGACGCCCAGGTTGATCGCGATTTCGACGCTTTCGTCGAACTTGGCGGTCGCATGGGTCTTGATCAGGCCCAGCGCCTCATCGACGCCGTGCAGCTTTTCGCGGTCAACGGCAGCGGCCAGGGCCTTCGCCTTCTTCGTCAGCTTTGCCATGGTCTTAGCCCTCCACCACTTCGAGGCCCATCGCGCGGGCGGAGCCTTCGATGATCTTCGTCGCTGCGTCGATGTCGTTCGCGTTCAGGTCGGCCATCTTGGCCTGCGCGATTTCGGCGAGCTGCGAGCGCTTGATCTGTCCGGCGGAAACCTTGCCCGGCTCCTTCGAGCCCGACTTCAGGTTGACGGCCTTCTTGATCAGGTAGGTGGCGGGCGGCTGCTTCGTGACGAAGCTGAACGAACGGTCCGCATAGACGGTGATGATGGTCGGCAGCGGGGTGCCCTTTTCCATCTTTTCCGTCGAGGCGTTGAACGCCTTGCAGAATTCCATGATGTTCACACCGCGCTGACCCAGCGCCGGACCGATCGGCGGCGAGGGGTTGGCGGCTCCAGCGGGCACCTGGAGCTTGATATAGCCCGTAATCTTCTTGGCCATTGTCACTCACTCTGTTGCTGGGCGTGCCCGAAGGCGCGCCCGGTTCAAGTTTAGCGGTATTGACGGATCACCGGAGCGATCCTCCCGCACTTTCCCTTGTCGTCATGCCAGCGGAAGCTGGCATCTCAGGCCGCAAGGGAACGGCCTGGGGCACGAGATCCCAGCTTTCGCTGGGATGACGTGAAAATCACTTCGACAGTTCGACCTGTTCGAAGTCCAGTTCGACCGGGGTGGCGCGGCCGAAGATCGACACCGACACCTTGACCCGGTTCTTTTCGAAATCCAGTTCCTCGACCGTGCCGTTGAAGCTGGCGAAGGGGCCGTCCAGCACCTTGACGCTGTCGCCGATTTCGTAATCGACGTTGATCTTGTGCTTGGGCGCGGCTTCGGCGGCCTTCTGCGCGCCGAAATAGCGCGCGGCCTCCGCCTCGCTGATGGCCTGCGGCTTGCCGCTGGACCCCAGGAAACCCGTCACCTTCGGCGTGTTCTTGACGAGATGGTAGATGTCGTCGTTCATCGCCAGCTTGGCGAGGACATAGCCGGGCATGAACTTGCGCTCGACCTGCACCTTCTTGCCGCGCTTCACCTCCGTCACGGTCTCGGTGGGGACTTCCACCTGCTCGACCAGCTGGGAGAGGCCCATGCGCTCGGCTTCGGACAGGATCGATTCCTTGACCTTGTTCTCGAAGCCCGAATAGGCGTGGATGATGTACCAGCGCGCCATGTTATCCTGTCAAACTCCCAGTTTCGTCGTCAGGCCTGTCCGGCGGCGAACGCCAGCAGCCACTGGACGATCGCGCCGAAGAAGGTGTCGATGCCGAAGAAGAACAGGCCCAGCAGCGAGGTCATGATGACCACCATCACGCCGGTCATGATCGTTTCGCGGCCCGTGGGCCACACGATCTTCGACGCTTCGGTCTTCACCTGATTGACGAATTCGCCCGGAGAAACCTTCGCCATCGCCCGCACCAAATCCTTCCAACAAACACCAAAGCGCGAAGCAACAGTCCGCCCTCCCGATCCCGCCCTGTTCGGCGTCCGGGGGTGCGGCCGCGCTCCGCGACCCATGCTTCGTCAAGCACAGCTAGCCGCGAACCCCCGATATTTCAAGGTTTCGCGGCCAGTTCGCTTGGCAGGAGTGGAGGGACTCGAACCCCCGGCATTCGGTTTTGGAGACCGACGCTCTACCAACTGAGCTACACTCCTGCACTGGCCGGGGCCAGCGAAGGAGGGCGCTTTAGCGTGGCCCGCCGGGGAGAGCAAGCGGGAAAACCGAGAGCATGTTCCGATTGGATGGAATCGGAACATGCCCTCGATTTTCCCTGCCTGCGGTGATTTCCGAACCTTGGAATGGGCCATTTCACTGGAGATCCTAGAGGAAATTCCCGCCCTTCATGATCCTGCGCACGCGGCCCTGCACGGGCATGCGGTCGAACGGCGTGTTTCCGGCCTGGGCGGCCATCTTCCCCGAATCCACGATCCACGGCGCGTCCGGATCGATGAAGATCAGGTCCGCGGCGCTGCCTGCCGCGAAGCTGCCGCCGTTGACGCCTAATATCCTTGCCGGATTGGCGCTGAGCAGGGTCATCAGCCGGTTGAGCGTCACATGCCCGTCCCGCACCAGGTTGAGCGACAGGGCGAGCAGCGTTTCCGCGCCGGCCATGCCGGGGGCGGCGTCCGCGAAGGGCAGGCGCTTGTCCTCCGGCCCGCGGGGATCGTGGCTGGACGTGATGACGTCGACGGTGCCGTCCGCGACCGCTTCGATCGCGGCCTTCCGGTCGTCCTCCGACCGGAGCGGCGGGGAGAGGCGCGCGAAGGTGCGGAAATCCGTCACCGCATTGTCGGAGAGGAAGAGATAGGCCGGGCTGATGCCGCAGGTGATCCTGAGGCCATCCGCCCTGGCCGCGCGGATCAGGTCGAAACCCGCCCGGGTCGTCACCAGCCGGAAATGGATCGCGCCGCCGGTCACCCGCGCCAGCATGATGTCGCGGGCGATCGCCATCGCTTCGGCGCAGGCGGGCGCGTGGGGCAGGCCGAGCCGCGTCGCCGTTTCGCCGCTGGTCGCCACGGCCTTGCCCGCAAGGCCGCTATCCTCCGCATGGGTGATGACGGTGAGGCCAAGGCCCGAGGCATAGGACAGCACGCGCATCATCACGCCGGAATCGGCGATCCACTGGCGTCCGGTGCCGACCGCCTTCGCCCCTGCGGCCTGCATCATGCCGATCTCCGCCAGCTCGGCCCCCTTCAGGCCGCGGGTGGCCGCCGCGATGGGGTGGACCCAGAAGTCGGGCTTGCCCGCCCGCGTCGCCTGGCGGATGAGGCCGGCATCGTCCAGCGGGGAGGATTGATCGGGCATCAGCGCGGCGCGGGTGATGCCGCCGAAGTGGAAGGCCGGCTTGTCGGTGGCGAAAACGCCGAGATCGACGAGGCCGGGCGCGACGACGAGGCCGTTTGCGTCGATGGTTTCGGCATCTTGCGGCACGGTGATGTCGCCGGTTGCGAGGATGCGGTCATCCTCGATCAGGATGACGCCGGTGGCGAGGTCATTGCCTGCGGGGTCGGCCAGCTTTCCGTTGATGATGGCGAGTTTGGTCATTTCGGATTCACCTTGCGGCCAATGCCGTCAATCCCCCTGCCTTGCGTTTTGGGATGGGGCGGGAGATGGGTCCCCGCCTTCGCG